>JBLIFI010000165.1:0-9112 GCA_047633715.1 Flammeovirgaceae bacterium | reverse complement strand
AAAGATTTGCAACACCTTTATATACAACTCCTACTTTTCCATCTCCCGCACCGCCTTCTCCATGGCAATGAGAACAGAATGAGCCGTATAAAGCAGCTCCTTCTTCCAAAATCTCATCTGTTTTTGGGACTGGGTTTTTCAAAACCTTACCAGCAGTTTCAAAATCATCTGCGTCTATGTTATAAAGTAACAATTGTCTGTTTCCGGCAGAATCCAACTCTTCAACAGAAGAATATTTTTGCCTTTTCACAGTCCCCTGAACAGGCTCTAATGAATTGGTAATAAATTTCTTATTAGAATACGCCAAACTGATTGTGTTTGATGACTTATCAACCGAGTTGTAATACCAAGTCTCTAGTAATCCGTTCACATTTTCTTCTGTGAATTGAGTCAATGGCTCGTAAGGGACTGAATGATACATTTGTGGTGCATACTCTGTGCCTGTGTAATTTTCTTCCGCTTCACAGCTTACGAGAAGCATGATGGTAGCAACGAGAAAAAATATATTTTTAGGGAACATATTATTTATTACTTATATGTCTGTAAAATCTTATTTCGATTATCTTAATCTGCTGGATTCAGTAACACCATTACTCATTGTGGCTACCAAATACTTCGAGAATGAAGGATTATTTTCTTCATCTGTAAAGTCTTTTCTATAAACCTCTTCAGCATCGACAGATGTAAGCAATGTTTGCAAATCTGCTTCGGTCATTTTGTTGTCTGCCAAGTCGATTGCCATTACATGCTTATCGTCAGTTTGTCTTCTGTCAAAAATTCTTGGAACCGATGTTGGCCCTAATCTTTGACTGATGAAGAAAGTAAACGCCATTCCGAAAGCAGCTAAAAGAACCGTTACTTCAAAAGCAACTGGTACAAAATCAGCAATAGCAATAGTTGGCTTTCCACCAATTATCATTTTCCAGTCAATATTCATCATCCAAACCTGCATGAGAATTGCCAAGGAAGTCCCTAACAAACCAAACATAAATGCAGCTTTTGGCATAAATGAATGTTCATAACCCAAAGCATGTTCTAAATGGTGGACTGGGTAGGGCGAATATACTTCATGAATCTTGACTTTCTCTCCTCTTATGCGCTTTACAGCACCCAAGAGAATGTCTTGGTCATTGAAAATACCTACTATGAAATTTTTATTTTTTTCCATCTGTTTCAAAAAGTCAATCAACAGCGAATTTAAGTTGTCGAAAATGGTTGATTAAAAATTAGGCAATCTCGTGTTCAGGAACTCTATCCTCTTCTGGAACAATATCATTAGAAATTGTCCTTCTTCCTTTGTAAACGGTAGAGTTAGAATCTTTCAACACTGCTTTAACCTCTGCCATGTTAATTACTGGAAAGAACTTGGCGAATAGGAAGAACAGCGTAAAGAACAAGCCGAAGCTGAATACATAACACATAATATCCCACAAAGTAGGTGTGAAATAACTCCAACTTGAAGGTAAGTAATCTCTGTGAAGTGAAGTTACAATAATCACAAATCGCTCAAACCACATTCCAATATTTACTACAATAGACAAAATGAATGTCATGGTAATACTTGTTCTGATTTTTTTGAACCAGAAGAATTGTGGGGAGAACACATTACAAGTCATCATTGCCCAATATGCCCACCAGTATTGACCAGTTGCTCTGTTCAAAAAAGCATATTGTTCGTATTCAACACCTGAATACCAAGCCATAAACAACTCAGTTGTATAAGCAATGCCTACAATAGAACCAGTAACCATAATTACTATGTTCATCAATTCGATATGCTCTAAAGTAATATAATCTTGTAGTTTATAAATATGTCGAGTTACTAACATCAATGTCAATACCATGGCAAATCCAGAGAAAATCGCTCCTGCTACAAAGTATGGAGGGAAAATAGTGGTATGCCAACCTGGAATTACGGAAGTTGCAAAGTCAAAACTTACAATCGTGTGTACAGAAAGTACAAGTGGAGTTGATAAACCTGCCAAAATTAAAGCAACAGATTCGTAGTGCATCCATGTTTTTGCAGAACCGTTAAATCCTAAACTCAACACTCCGTAAAAAATTCTTTGGAATTTAGTGACTGCTCTATCTCTAATGGTTGCAAAATCAGGAACTAAACCGATGTACCAGAAAACAAGTGATACAGAGAAGTAAGTAGAGATTGCGAAAACATCCCACAATAAAGGAGAGTGAAAGTTTGGCCAAAGTGAACCGTACGTATTAGGCAAAGGAAGTGGCCAGAAACCTAACCAAGGTCTTCCCATGTGAATTAAAGGCCACATTGCCGCACAAATTACAGCAAAAATTGTCATCGCTTCAGCAGCACGGTTAATGGAAGTTCTCCATTTCTGACGGAAAAGCAGGAGTACCGCAGAAATCAATGTTCCCGCGTGACCAATACCTACCCACCAAACAAAGTTGGTAATATCCCAAGCCCATTGTACAGACTTGTTCAATCCCCATCGCCCGATACCATTCCAAAGCATGTCGCCAAGGAAAATACCACCTGAGAATAGGAGAAGAAGCGCAAAGCCCATGGCTAAAAGCCAAGTTTTTGGAGGATTCCTTTCCACGGGACTACAAATATCATTTGTAATATCGTGGTAGGTCTTGCCTCCTGTTACTAAGGGTTCTCTTACTTTTGAAACGACTTGCATATCTAACGATTTGAGTACGCTGTACTGTTTTGTTCTTTTATAATTATCAATCTATTAAATCTGATTGACTATTTCACGAGACTAAGCCTCTTCTTTATCTGTATTTCTTACTTTAGTTAAATACCAAACGTTTGGCCTCACGTTGATTTCTGCTAAAACATTGTAAGCCCTTCCTTCTGGTTTCACTTCTGGAGACAATAATTGCCTTACCTGTGTAGATGAGTTATTCAAATCTCCAAAAGTAATTGCCTCAGCAGGACAAGCACTTGCACAAGCAGTTTTCACTTCTCCGTCTCTTACTCCTCTATTCTCACGCTTGGCATCTAATTTACCTGATTGGATTCTCTGCACACACATTGAGCATTTCTCCATTACACCTCTTGAACGAACTGTAACATCTGGGTTCAATACCATTTTGCCCAAGTTGTTGTTCATGTGGTAATCGAACTCATTATTGTTATTGTATTTGAACCAGTTGAATCTTCTTACTTTGAATGGGCAGTTATTTGCACAATATTTTGTACCTACACATCTGTTATAAGTCATTTGGTTCAAGCCTTCCGAACTGTGAGTAGTTGCCGCAACTGGACAAACTGTTTCGCAAGGAGCATTATTACAATGCTGGCACATTAATGGTTGAAAAACTACTTGTGGATTATCAGCAGCTTCTTCCATTGCATGGTAATCTCCTGCTTCTCCATTAGAGCTATAATATCTGTCAATTCGTATCCAATGCATCTCTCTGCGATTGATTACTTCTTGCTTTCCTACAACTGGAACATTATTTTCTGTATGACAAGCAACAACACAAGCTCCACAACCGAAGCATGAGTTCAAATCAACTGCCATTCCCCAATGATGAATTGGATACTGATAAACATCAGACTTAATGCCTAACTCATCATTCCAAAGCGTTCCTTCGTATGCTTTTTCCTTTACTTTTCCTTCTCTTTCCGCATCCTCTTCTATATATCCATCACTATTAACATCCCATACTGAAAGATCAACAGGTCTTTTTACTCCTTCTGAAGTAGGAATCATTGGCATGTACTTGCCTTCAAGCCAAGAGTCATCTTTGTATTCAGAAAGTGTAGTTTCTTGAACAATAGTCTCTCTCCCCATAATAGTATGGTGAGTTTGAGTTTGCGCTACATCTTCAGATTCCCCTGTATTGGAGATAGTGATATTTCCCGTATTTGAGAAATTAACCATTCCATTTGTAGCACTTGCCAAGTAGAATCCATTTGCTCCACCTGCCTCTTCGGCTACTTTACCTGCATTATTTCTATTTCTACCATATCCGATTGGAATGGCAATTGTATTTTTCTGTAAACCTGGTTGCACAACAATAGGCAAAGAAATCTCTACATCGCCTACAGTTATTTTGGCAACATTTGTCTTTGTCTCGAAAGTCTCTACATTGTTGTCTCTCGCCCAAGCTTGTGAAACTGCTACGTAATTCCCCCAACAGACTCTCGTAATTGGTTCAGGAGTTTCGTGAATATATGGATTGTTAGCCAACTCTCCGTCTCCTAAAACTGGAGAAGAATAAAGCACCAATTCTATTGCATCTGCATTGCCTGATTTGATTCCAGACATTGCATCTGAAACACTCATTCCAGCAGAAACTGTATCATCTCCACCATCAACAATAGTTCCTCCAAGCATTGAACCCATTAAGCTCACACCTGCACTTGCTTCCATTGCGCCATCATGTAGAGCAACTTGCCAAAATTTAGCGTAAGAAAGTTCTTTAGTTTGTGTGGAGAATAATTCTGATTTCCAGAATTCTTGTAAGAAATCTTTATATGATTCATCTGACTCGCTCCATTTCAAGAAAGAATCTTGTACTTGACGAGTTTCAAATATTTTTTGAATTGTTGGTTGTGCTAAACTCAAATGCCCTTTCATGGGTTCGTAATCTCCCCAAGACTCTAGGAAATGACTATCTGGGCAATTGTAATTACAGAATTCAGCAGTTTCATTGATTCTGTCCGCAGTAGAAACAGATAATTTTGCCCCTTTTACTTTTTCTGCCAATTGTTTTCCGAGCGGATGATTATAAACTGGGTTACAATTCACGAAAATCACACCATCATTTGAACTCAAATTGGATGCAAAAGCAGTCATTGCTTTATCATCTCCTTGTTTGATATATAGAGGAGTAGATGCATCAATAGTTGAACCTGAGTTTTGCAATGCATCGTTAATGGCTTTTACCAAAGTCTGGATTGCCATGTCATTAGAACCTGCTACTACAAGAGATTTCCCTTTTGCGTTTTGCAAATCCTGAGCTGCTTTATTCACGTTTGGCATTTCGGATTTTGTTCCGTTTACCACCGCTTGGTATAAAGCTTTCACTACCTCTCCTTCTTGTGAAGGTTTTACAGGAGTTCTATAATCTGCACTTGCGCCTGTTACCGTGAGCATAGACTCAAATTGGTAATGGCGAGACATGTTTGAATTTTTCTTGCTTACTTTTCTTCTTCTACTGTACGCAGGCACAATTTTCACAGAAGAAAGCCAGTTGCCCATGAAATCAGCTCCTACACTTACTACAACATCTGCCTTTCCGAAATCGAAGTTTGGCAAAGTCCCTCCGTAAGCCATTCTTAAGGCATACAAAGATTCAGTATCGTAAGTAACTAATTTGGTGGCTGGGTATTTTGCTTTAAAGTCTTTGAGGATTTGGTGGAATGATGGGCTGTAGTTTGAATTAGTAACTACATATACTGTTCCGCCAGCATCTGAGATATTAGACAATTCCGATTTGATTTCCTCATCGGCAGTTGCCCAGTCAATTTTTACGTCTCCTTCTAATTGGTTGATACTTCCACCCAACTCATTTTTATCAAGGAAAGCATCATCTGAAACTACCTTAAATTTATATCCTTCAGATGGCTTCTTAGTTGCATAACCTATTTTCTCTACATCATATAATGACATAATAGAGGCAACTGCTCTTGGGCTAGTTACTCCATTCGAGAATTTAGAATAAGAGTTTCCTTCTATGTGAATTGGTCTGCCTTCACGAGTTTTTACTACAACTGGGCAATAGTCACTTCCCATTGCGTAAGTAGAAGCATAGTAATTAGGAATTCCTGGATCAATCTCTTCAGGTTTGTTCAAATAAGGAATTGCTTTCTTAACTGGAGTTTCACATGCTGCCAAAGAAACAGCTGCAACACTAAAACCCATTAGTTTCAAGAAATCACGTCTGTTCGTACCTTCTTCTTCACCAGAGTTGTCTCCGTAAGAATCTTTGACCGACAAGAATTCTGGAAATTCTTTTTCATTGTTCTGCACAAAATCTGGACGATTTGTGAGTTGCTCAACGCCTTTCCAATAACTTTTTTTCTTGTTACCCATTTATGACCTCGATTATGATGATTAGCTTGATTTAACTCGATTCCCAAAAGAGGAAATACTAATCAAATTTATATTTATCTATTTTTAAAAGCTCGAAACCTTAATTCAATGAAGATTTCTATAAACCGTTCGGAGACTGGCGAGTCTGCGACATCGCCAGCTACTCACTCTTTCTTATTAGTAATGGCATTTAGAACATTCCAATCCGCCCATGTCCTCAACATGCAATGGCTCTTTAGCATCGCTTGCTTCGTGCATTTTTGTGAGTCGGTCGTAATATTTGTTGTCTGCGTTAATTTCCGTTTCTCTGTGGCAATTAATACACCATCCCATTGTTAATAATGAGTGTTGTTGCACCACTTCCATATTCTTAATATCTCCGTGACAAGTCTCACATTCGATTCCTCCAACTTTTACGTGTTGTGAGTGATTGAAATATGCCAAATCTGGCAAGTTGTGAACTCGAACCCATTGAATTGGCTCATCGTTCTCAATTGCTTTATAGATTAATTGCATGTTTGGAGACTCCTGACGAATTGCATTATGGCAATTCATACAGATGTTGGCAGAAGGAATATTGGCAGATTTACTTTTCTCTACTCCTGTATGGCAATATTTACAATCAATTTCGTAATAGCCTGCGTGAAGCTTGTGAGAGAATGGAATTGGTTGCTCTGGTGCGTAACCTCTTTGTACACCTACATTGAACAAACCATCTAAGGTTTGTTGACCTGCAACGGAAATGAATATGAATGCCGCAATTCCGATAAATGCAGGATGCGTTACGAATCTTTTTAAACTAAACTCGTTTTCAACATCTAATAGTTCGTCTTCTGTTAAACCATCTTTCGTGCTCAAGTTTTTAGCCAACACAGAGATTAACAAAGCCAAGGCAACAAGTACACCAATCAAAATCACAGATAAACCTGTTATGATTGCAGTTAACAAACCTGGGTCGAGACCTTCTGAAGACGCAACATCTCCACCTTCTCCAGGACCAGGACCAACAACTGGAGGACCTTCTTTAGTTTTCTTTGAGATATAACCAACTAAGCCTGCTAATTCAGCATCGCTCAAAAAATCATGATTTGGCATGTACTGCTTGTATTTTTTGTACAATGCAGTCGCATGAGCGCTTTCTCCGCTATCAATAACCTTTTGAGGATATTTGATAAATGTATAGAGTGCTTCCATACTTGGCCAACGTTGCCATACATTTTTCAATGCTGGCCCAACCACCTGCTCGTGGATTGCGTGGCATTGCGAACAGTTTGCGTTGAAAACACCCTCACCTACGGAAGCTTCTCCTTCAAGTGCGGTTGCCTCTTCGTCTGGAATACTTTGTGCTTGTGCTTGGTGGCTAGTTGCCAAGAAACAGACTGCACAAATTATCGCCAATAAGTAGCTTTTCGTGAAACTCATAATATGATATTAGCGTTTATAGCTGGAAAATCGGGTTGATTCTTATTTTGGGCAAATGTAATATTGAAACGGCTGCAAACAAACACCTCTCATTAACATTTCACAGAATTAGTTCTTGCTACCTATCAGAGTTAAAGCTAACACAAATCATTTATGATTTAAAAAACTGATTATCAAATACTTATATCTATAAAAAATGTCATTTTTTATTATTTAGAATACTTCTAAATTAGAATCAAACATATTTGTATGCACGAATATTTAGGTTAAAAAATCAAAATTGCTTTGTATTGCTGGCTGTTTATTAAACCATGTAAACTTGACTAGCTTATAGAGGAAAAAAGGTATTTTCAGGTCTAAATTCAGGGGTAATATTCAGGAAATGGAGGAGAATGGACTTTAGATGGTTACACCAAAACACCATACGGCTTTCCAGATTTTGAATATCCAGATGACAATCCTATCAAAGTAGTCAAAGGTGGATTCGTAAACCCGCGAGAGAGCAAAATCGTGAATCACACAACACGAGACAAACTCCATGAAACAAGCTTTTCTCAAAATGTAGGGTTTCGATTAGTGATAACTTACATTGGGCACAGTAGCGGTTATGAGTTTTAATCTCCAAAAAAGAAAGTAAAAAGTCAGAATGAGGTAGCTAACTACAATCCTCTAAATAAAAAAGGCAGAATCAGCTCTGAGTAACCAGTAACTTTCCATCTGTAAAACGCAAAACTTGGTAACAGTAGGTATTGCCTGAAATCTCAGATGAAAACGTCAACCTCATCAACACATTACCAAATCAACGAATCCTCACATCAAAACCTCCACTCATACCAAAAAGCTCCGAAATTTTCTGAAATCCAACTACATTCGCTCATTGTTCACGAACTACATGGGAAAATGAAAACAAACATGATGATTGGTGCGGCCTTGTTGGCTGGCACACTTTTCAGCTGTAATTCAGCTAAAAAGCCAGAAGAGAAAAAAACTAAAATTGCTGTGGAATATCCTGAAACAACAAAATCTGACCAAACAGATGACTATTTTGGTACAAAAGTCGCTGACCCTTATCGTTGGTTGGAAGATGACAATTCGGAGGAAACCAAGAAATGGGTAAGCTTGCAGAATGGAGTTACTGACAACTATCTCGCACAAATTCCTTTCCGCAATAAAATCCACGATAGATTAGAGAAACTGTGGAACTACGAGAAATTCTCTGCGCCATTCAAAGCAGGAGAACGCTATTTCTTCTACAAGAATGATGGATTACAAAATCAGTATGTAATCTACACACAAGAATCGCTTGATGGCGAAGCAAAAGTTTTCCTAGACCCAAACACGCTTTCCGAAGATGGAACCGTTTCTTTGGGTGGATTGCAAATGTCAGATGATGGCAAATATGCCGCTTACCAAATTAACCGTTCAGGTTCTGATTGGCAAGAGATTTACGTGATGGATATAGAGACTCAAGAGACCTTGTCGGATTCTATCAAATGGGCAAAATTCTCTGGAATTGCTTGGCAAGGAAACGGATTTTACTATTCCCGTTTCGATGAACCAAAAGAAGGCGATGAGCTGAAAGGCGCAAACGAATACCAAAAAGTGTACTTCCACACCGTTGGAACTACGCAAGCAGAAGATAAGCTGGTTTTTGAAGATAAATC
>JBLIFI010000164.1:0-9175 GCA_047633715.1 Flammeovirgaceae bacterium | reverse complement strand
CTACAGCTTTGGCTTTCCACTTTTTTGCACTATCTTTAGCTTGTCTTTGTGACATATTCCTCGTTTTTTTGGTGTTGTACTAACACAAAAATACGGGGAACTTTTTTTATTCTTTTGTACAGCCTAGACGTAACTCAATCCACAAAGCCCTTCAATAAGATTAAAAACTTGTTTTTGTGTAGATTGGGAGATATAATAGCCTGTTCCTAGAATGACAATAATGAGCAAAACAGGAAGGATACTCAGTTTTCTCTAATTCATTTTTCCTGTTTCATAAAAAATAATTCTGTTCTGAGAATGAGATTTCTCAAAACAGAATTGTGTATCATATCTCGAAAATCATTATTCGAAAATAACATCTTCCCACTTGTGCTATAAATACTCAAATGGATTGAAGGAACTGATTCTTTTAGCTCCAATCTGAAAACACCTCTATTTGGGTTTGGAAAAACGCTGAACAAGTCTTTTTTGTAAACCAAATCCAATGAATTGACAATTTAAGAAAAATTGTCATGTAGTATGCTAATTGCTCCTCTTGTAATACTCATCTCCTGTGCGCCACTTGCCATTCCATTCTCCTCAAAAAGCCTTGGACATTTTCTGATGAATATTAGCTTTCCATTTCTATTCGTACAATTAGTTTTGATGATGACATTTATTTACTTCATGGATGCGCAAAATAAAACGAACTCATTACTAGAAATAGCTTTACACCTAATTCCAGTTGTAGGCTATTTGCTCTATATGTGGTTCTTGCCAAAACTAGCTAGAAAAGTGATGGTGAAGGAAGCGAGACAGTTTCAATAAGGCTCAATTTTAGTGTCTTTTTGAACAGATAAATCCAGTTTTCAGAAAAATATATCTCTGCAATTACAAAAAGCCATTGCTCAAAGAATATTCTCCATGCAAAAGGAATACTTTGGAGGACTCGCTGAAATCTCGCTTTCAATATTTGACGGTTTTGGTAATTTTGGAGGAATATAATAAGCAAACTGATTAAATTTTTGGTAATGTGAAACAGACAATACTGCTAAAAATAATCGACTAAAAACAGGAGTTTGTTAACGCAAATAGCTTGTTTTACGACATAGTTTTACTGCCAACAGTTTTTTCTTTTTTATGCCAAATCAAAACCAATTGATGAATACAGCTATAAAAATAAATAAGCCCACTCCAATCTCAGCTGGAGAGAAAATGAAACCATTCAGCCGTGAAACAGACACTCGGGCTACAATTGAAGTATTGGAAGCGGGGAAGCCAGTTGTAATAAAAGAGTTTTACAGCAATGGTTTGTTACTCCTCAAAGAGTTACAGAACTATTTGAAAGGGAAATTCTCCAATAAGTCTTTTCAAGAACAACGTGAGTTTCGATTTGAATATCAAAAGCTATCGAATCTTATTCTGATAGAAGTTGCCGAACATAAATTAGCTGTCAAAAAAGCTCCTTCTATTGGTTGGCTAGAGAAACTTTATCCAGAAACTAGCGCCTTCCTCCTACCCTTTCCGAAAGTACAAGGATTGAATAGTGCTTGGCAATGGTATGAGAATGGAATCACGATTCCCGTATTACGAAATAAAATCCACCCATATTATGGTACTTATTTCCCCACACGTTTCGACCATTTAACCCTTTTCGACAATTGGTTGAAACGCTATGAAGGCGCAAAGAAAACTGCTATAGATGTTGGAGTGGGAAGTGGTGTGCTTTCTTTCCAAATGGTGAAATATGGTTTCCAGAAAGTTTTTGGAACGGATACCAACCCAAATGCAATTGTTGGGCTAACTGAGTTTATGGGAACTACCAAGCTTTCTAGAAAGGTAGAACTTGATTTCGGACATCTTTTTGGGAAATGGGAAAAGCAGACTGAATTGATTGTTTTCAACCCGCCTTGGTTGCCTGCTTCCCATGAGCTAGATGGAATGGATGAAGCGATTTATTACAAAGATGCTCTATTTCCAGATTTTTTTGCCGAAGCCAAGAAAAGGCTTTTGCCTGAAGGGAAATTGGTTGTTTTATTTTCGAACTTGGCTCAAATCACGAATGCGACTAAAGAACACCCGATAGAGAATGAACTTGCCACAGGCGAACGATTTCAGTTGGAAAGGTGTTTTAAGAAAACCGTAAAATCAGCCTCTGACAAAACGAAGCGAGACCAAAGCTGGCGAGAGAGTGAGGAAGTGGAGCTTTGGGTTTTGACTCATTTGACCGCATCCGAGCAATCATAAGCCATTTTGTGCCAATAATCATTAGAAAGATCTGATAGTGAACTTAGGTCTGTAAAGCCCAAACTCACTATCAGGTTTTTTTATTTCACTTTAATATCATATCTCTCTACGCAATCCTCTTTCAGGAAAAGCTCTGCTGATTTGATTCCTAGTTTGGCGGCAGTTTTCCAATCTTGGCAAGCCTCTTTAGTCTCACGAAGCATTTCCTTGGCATTCGCTCTGTTCAGGAAAGCATAGCCATATTTTGGGTTTATGGAAATTGCCTTGTCGCAATCGGTAATCGCTTCTCGGTATTGTGAAAGTTTGAATTTTGCAGCTGCACGGTTGTTGTAGGCAAAAGCATAATCAGATTTCAACTCAATCGCTTTGTCGCAATCTTCCACAGCTCCGAGGTAGTTTTCTTGCCTGAACCTAGCGTTTGCACGGTTGTTATAACCTACATAATCTTTTTTGTTCAACTCAATTGCTTTGTCAAAGTCTTTTTCTGCCAAGCCGAATCTATCCGAACTCGCTCTCACACTTCCTCTATTATTGTAGGCAAAAGCCATTTCCCCATCCAACTCAATGGCTTTTGAATAGGCAGTTTCAGCTTTCTCTAGTTCTTTCAATTGTCTATATGTACTTCCCAAGTCATGCCAAGCGTAGGCATTCTTAGAGTCAGACTGAGTGGATTTTTCTAAGTCTGACTTGGCATTTTTGTAGTCGCCATCATTAAATCTAATGACTCCTCGCTCATAAAGTGGCTCGGCAAAACTTGGATTGATTTTGATTGCTTTGGAGAAAGCAGTTTCTGCCTCTTTCACTTTTCCTTGCTTTTGAAGTAATATGCCTTTGTTGAAAAGCGCTTTGTCAGATGCAGGATTCAGCTCAATTGCTTTTTCCAAATCCGTCATTGCCTGTTCGTTTTTTTTCAGTTCCATATAAACTGCTCCACGATTAGCATATGCCAAAGCCATGTCATTTTTTAACCTGATGGCTTCATCGAAAGCAACAATTGCCAAGTCATATTTTTGCTTGTTCATAAGCTGAACTCCTTCATTGTATTTGGAACTTGCTTCATTCGACTTTCTTAAAAGAATCACGTTTCTAGTTACCTCGTCTAAATTCTCATATAAAACAGTATCATTATCCACCAGAATTTGTGTTTCGGAGAGAAAAACAATGGTGCTTTCAGATGATATTGTGTCTTTGGCAACAGACTCATCTTCTTGCGCATGCGCATTCACAAATATAAACAGACAAAAAAGTAGAAGTATTTGCTTCATAATTAAATTTTGAGTTGATTAGTTAACTAAAATCCTTGTAAATTTAAAACATAATAAACTTATGTTGTTTGTTTCAGGGTTCTAAACTAAGTATTAAACCCTTTTTTGGAACTTTGCAGAAGGCTTTATAATTCTTACATTCATTTTAAGTGCATTCCTCAACATAATTTATGAGGAATGTTGGCAGAATTTCTTTTCTAGGCAAATAAGTTAGATATAAGATATACATATTTCAAGTTATCTGAAATATAACTAACCATTACAGGAAAATTTGCAAATAGTATTCTGACTATTTCTTTCATAAAACAGCAAATCATTCCCTCATTGATGAACAGATTCCTTTCCATTCTGGCAATCATTATTTTTGCAGCTTACTTCAACTTGCAAGCTATAGGCCCCGACAGCACCAAGCGGGTTTCTCAATATGTGATGCAAACCTATGACGTAGAAAGTGGCTTGCCTTCCATCACTTTGTCCGACATAATCCAAACAAAAAATAAATATTTGTGGATTGGTACTTATAGCGGGCTGGTAAAATTTGATGGAAGTAAATTCGAGGTGTTCAATACTGAGAGTGTGCCAGAATTAGGCTCCAACTCAGTCATAACGCTTTGTGAGCAGAAAGAGAATCTTTGGATTGGCACACCCATTGGGATTACCAAACTCTCCAACCATATTTTTTTCCGAAAACATGAGCTTTCCAAGCTGAATCGGTTCAATATTTCTCTCATCAAGGGCGACTCCAAAAACAACTTATGGATTTTTACCGTGGCAAATGGCATTTGGAAACTAGATAGGGAAACCAAGTCTTTAATGCAATTTAAATCTACCAAATCCTTCCGAAGTGCTGTAAAGTCTTTCGCAGAAGATAAATATGGTAGGGTTTGCATAGGAACGGAAACTGGCGAATTATATGTATTTCAAGGTGGGAATTTTGTAAAACAGCTTTCAGAAAACAACACAGGAGGTATTTTTGATTTGATTCGATTAAAAAACTCTACCGTTTTGGTATCTACTTCTGTTGGAGTTTTTGATGTTTTTGCAAATGAAGGAATCAAAAAACATGCAATGCTCAGTCAATATGACAAAATTACTAATTTGCTTGAAGACAAAAATGAAAACTTATGGTTTGGAAATAGAGGCGGATTATATAGATACAGAAAAACTACTCAGGAAATTGATGGCTTTACGAATGAGCAAGGATTCCCGAAAGGAGACATCAAAAAACTATTGCTAGACCATGAAGAAAACTTGTGGGTACTGACTTACCGCTCTGGTTTACTTAAATTTTCTAGCGGTCTTTTTGTTACTTATGACAAAAATGAAGGACTAGAAGGGAATTTGGCGACTACTGCACTACAAGTAGAAGAAAATGAATACTGGATTGGGATTGAAAGTGGGGAAATACAAAAAATCAAGGATGGAAGAATCCTAGCCAATTGGAATACGAAAACTAAGCTACCCAACCAACGGCTCAAATATTTGATGCAAGACAGTAAAGGATATATGTGGGCAAGTACTTATGGAGGATTGCTCAAATTAGACAAAAATGGCAAGCGCATTAAAGTCCCCAATGAAGGATTACTGGGCAGCAGAATTCGCTACACAAAAGAAGATAGTAAAGGAAATATCTTGGTAGCGACTGCAAGAAAGGGGCTTTTCAAAATCAATGAAAAGGAAGAAATTACGACTTTCGATAGCCGAAATGGCCTAGTCTCCAACTTCATACTCTCAATTGACGAGGCTGAAAACGGAGATATTTGGATTGGCACAAACAATGGAATCAGTATTATTAGAGATGATGCTGTGGTAAAATCCATACAAATACAAGACGGCATTCCCACCAATATGACTTTCGATTTGTATCTGGATGGAGAAATTGCATGGGTTGCTTCTGAAAAAGGGCTGTATAGGATGGAAGGAAAAGAGTCTTACCTATATGAGTTTGAAGGAAACAAAGGAGATAATGCTGTTTTTGATATTATAGAAGACGAAAACAGCAACCTTTGGTTTACCTCTACGAAAGGTGTCTTTGTGGTCTCTAAAAAAGAACTCAACCTGAAAGCGTCAAACCCTCGGCATATAATCAAAAGCAGATTGCTTGCAAAGGCCGATGGAATGAAAAACCAGCAAAGTATAGGAGCCACAAAACTCATGATGGATTCCCACGGTTCTATATGGATTCCCACCATTGCAGGAATGGCAGTTGTGAACTCCAAAAACATTACTTTTAAGAAAAAGCTATTCCCCCCAATCATTACCAAAATTATTTCGTCAGACTCCGCTTTTTATACCAATGAAACTTCCACAATGGCATCGGAAATTCCTGCGGGAGGTGGAAAAAGACTGGAAATACATTTTAGCAGTTTCGATTTTACAGCACCTGAGAAAAACACTTTCAAATACAGACTTATGCCATTTGAATACGAATGGCTAATTGCAGAAAAAGAAAATGTAGTTCGTTACACTAATTTGCCTGGACAGAGTTACAGTTTCCAAATCCAGAAGGGAGATAATTCGGGTAATTGGAGCGAAATAGAGAGTTTTAATTTCCTTGTGAAATCGAGATTTACAGAAACAATTTGGTTTTATGCGTTAATCATATTAGCCTCTATTCTTACTGTCTGGATTTTATACAAAAGTAGGCTACGGGTAATTAAGGTAAATGAAGAAAACCTTCAAGAGCGTGTTAATGCACGAACAGCAGAAGTATTGGTTCAGAAAGAGCAGATAGAGGCTCAAAATAAAGAACTTGAAAATACCTTAGACGATTTGAAAGAAGCACAGATACAGCTCATTCATTCCGAAAAAATGGCCTCATTAGGTCAATTGACTGCTGGAATTGCCCATGAAATAAACAACCCTATCAACTTCATTTCTGGCGGAGTGGAAGCCTTAACCATGATTTTAGATGACCTTTTCAAAGTAATGGAAACCTATTCTGGCTTTGAAGATGCCGATGAAGTACAACTTGAAAAAATAAAACAAGATGTCAGAGAAATCAAAATAGAAGTGGAGTATGATGATTTGGTAGTCGATATCGGGCAAATGCTGAAAGATATTAAATACGGTACACACCGAACTGCGGAAATTGTAGTCGGATTACGAAATTTTTCCCACTCTAATGAAACCAAAAAAGCCCCTGCCAATTTGCATGAGTGCATTGAAACAACATTGACCATTCTTAGAAACCAATACAAAGACAAAATTGAAATCATTCGGGACTTTGATGATAAACTACCTATTGTCAACTGCACAATCGGGCAAATCAATCAGGTTTTTATGAATATTATTGCCAACTCTATTCAAGCAATCGATGGCAAAGGCGAAATAAGAATCTCTACTAAAAAGCTAGAAAATGATAAAGTAGCAATCATCATTTCCGACTCGGGAAAAGGAATGACAGAAGAAGTTAGAAACAAGGTATTTGACCCTTTTTTCACTACAAAAGATATTGGAAAAGGCACAGGGCTCGGACTTTCTATCTCCCACGGAATCATTAAAGACCATGAAGGTGAGATTTCAGTTACAAGTGAGTTGGGTAAACAAACTACTTTCAGAATTGAACTGCCTATTGGTAAACCAAATTCAGGGTTTGACAACTAATCGGTAATAAAAAATGGTATTTCTACCACTAAAATGCTAGAAATAAAAAAGTCTAACCAGTTCAAAAACCATGATGCTCCCACCGCATTTATCTATATTTAGATTGTTTATAAGTTAGAAATAATGCAAACAATTGCCCGTGTAAGCCTGTTCTCTAATTAAATACTTTTATTGAAATAAAGAAACAAAAATAATTATGAGTTCATTACATGCCATAGGTTTAGAAACCAAACACGGGGAGAAGTTGACTGCAAAATTAAATCAGCTATTATCCGACTACCAAGTTTATTACCAAAACACAAGAGGTTTCCATTGGAATTTGAAAGGAGATGATTTCTTTGAACTCCATTTAAAGTTTGAGGAACTTTACAACGACTTGAAAATAAAAATTGATGAAATTGCCGAGCGGATTCTCACAATTGGCTCCACTCCTACCCATACGTACACAGACTACTTGAAAAGTAGCTCAATCAAAGAAGTAAAGAATGTTACGAATGGCAAAAAAGCTATCAAATCTATTTTGGATTCCTTCAGAAGTATTTTGATTCTCCAAAGAGAGATTTTGGATTTATCTAACAAGGCTGGGGACGAAGGCACAAATGCTTTGATGAGCGATTACATTGCCGAGCAGGAAAAACTGGTTTGGATGTACTCTGCTTATTTAGGGAAATAACAGAATAAGAAATCAAAAGTAGGAAAACGGTAAGGAGCTTTGTTGCTCTTTACCATTTTTTTTGAGTCGGTTTAAAAACAACTTACCAAAAAGTTATACGTTTACCTTCTAATGAACATTTACTCGATGAGCGAGTAATATTATCAAATCAAAAACAAACAGATGAAATTTATTTACGCATTCATATTTGTCATTACTATTGGGTTCTCTGCCTCGGCACAAATGGATTATTCAATCAACCTAACTCCTGCATCGGAAGAATATAGTGAGTTAACTTGGCAAGGCTACTCCGCTCTGGTCAATTTGGATGATAAAATTGTAAAAGACGTATTGAAAGACCGATTGAAAACTTTCGGGAAAGTACAGAACCAAAAGAAATTTTGGGTGGTAGCTCCAGCTAGTATCTCCACGCTTTCTACTGCGGATGTAGTGGTTTATTATGATAAGGAAGGAAAAAACCAAACCAAAATTTGGATGACGGTTCACCAAGAAGGCGAATTGCAAGATGAATTAACCCAAACAACTCTCTACAATCTAGTTTATGAAATCTATGAGAAAGATTTGAACAAGAAGCTAGAAGATGCACAAAAAGAACAAGAGAATTTAGTAAAAGAGGCAGACAAGCTTACTAGAGGAATTGAAGGCAATGAAAATGACATTAAAAACGAGGAGAAGAAACTCAAAAGCTCTAAAATGCTGGTAAGCAAACTGAAAAAAGATTTGATTAAAGCTGAATCCAAACGAGACAGGGCTGTTTTGAATCTTAAAAATGTATCAATAGACAAGAAATCTGATGCGCAAAAAGACAATGAAAAAGCAATGGAGAAGGTAGCCAAAACGAAAAAGAAACTCATCTCTCAAGAAGAAAATCAAATTGATTACGCAAAGGATATTCGTAAGAATGAAGAAGATATTAAGAAAGGAGAAAAAGACCTGAAAGAAAACGAGAAAAAACAGGTTGAAAATAAAGAGCTCCTCAATCAGCTTGTGGAAAGCAGGAAGCAGTTGGTTCGCTTGAAAAAGTAATTTTTTTCTAGAATACAGAAAGGGTTTGGAAATCATAATTTCCAAACCCTTTCTGCTTTTAAATTTGAGGGAAATTGAACCCTATAAATTCCTACGGGCTGAATTACTCGAATTCTTTCCACTTATCTAATTCAATAGTTGCTACCAATTGCCCATGGTCAGATTGCCAAACGGGAATACTGTCTTCGCTCAAAGTCTCATCAATCAAGTGATCATTATAGGCTTCCACATTCAAAATTCTTCCAATTCGGTTATGATTTCCCAAGGCAAATTCATTTCCTACAATAATATGGTCAATGCATTGGTAATGTCCATTATGGATATGTGTGTAAATCATATCCTGGTAGCTTTGCCGCGCCTGAATATCTTTGCAATTATG
>JBLIFI010000163.1:0-9231 GCA_047633715.1 Flammeovirgaceae bacterium | reverse complement strand
ACGGAAGATTTTCGATTGGAAAATGACTGGCTTTATACACAAGATATTATGCACAGAGACTCCGAAGGCTATTTTCACATGAAAGGCAGAAAGCGAGAGATTGTAAAAAACACAAACGGGGAAACGATTTATTTGTCAAAAATCAGAGAGGAAATTCTACGGTTTGACATGGTAAAAGATATTTTTGTGGGAAGTTTCACAGAGCAAGCAATTGAAAAAGTAGTAGCGATTGTACAACTCCAAAAAGGAGCAAATTTTACTGATTTCCAAAAGGAATTGGTAAATGAAATCCAACCGAAATTATTGCCAAATAAACTCATTGAGTCAGCAGAAATTCCCTATAATTCTCGTGGGAAAATTGACAAGGAAACTTTGGAAATGTTAATTTCGCAAAGCTGATTTCTTCTATTTAAACGACTCACAAATTTCCTACTTAGAAATAGCAAATAATGTTTCTCAAACAACAACTCACAAACTTACAAAACAGCAAAAATATATTTTTACAAACTGCTGAAAATCAATATTCTTACAAACAAACTGTTGAGAGAATTCGGCAGATTGGACGATTTTTCCAAGAGAATGGGATTTCTGAATCTTCCAACTTGTTGCTTTCCGCTTCAGAACCGTACGATTTGGCTTGCCTGTTTTTGGCTTGCTTGCTGAATGGCACAAACGCCATTGTGCTTGACCCTCGTTTCAAAGCCCACAAAGCAAAACAGATTTTGGAAACGCTGGATTTGGATGGCTGGATTTCCGATAAAGGCTTGAAAGCAAGTTGGGAATTGCCTGAAAACAAGTCAGTTGGAATAGAAATTAGTAAATCTGCTCCCAAAAAAGGGAAGTTGATGCAGAAATTATTGAGGAGAAAATCAGCGGAACAATCGGATGATTATTTGTTGGAAAGCTATCTGAAAAAAGCTGTGGATTTCTCATTTCCAGAGTTTTCAGCAGACCAAACTGCCTACACTTTATTTACTTCGGGAAGTTCTGCTTTGCCAAAAGGCGTTCAGATTACGCACACAAACTTGTTCGCACATTTGAAAACGCTTTCCGAGCAATATGAATTGACTTCGGAATCCAGAATATTGAATATTCTGCCCGTTTTCCATACCGATGGATTGATTCAAGGCTCGGTTCTTTCATTTTTTGCTGGCTGTTCTTGGCTCAGACCTGTGGAGTTTGAAATCAGCAAGATTCCCACACTTTTCGATTCTATTTATAAACATAGAATTTCCCATTTCCTGACTGTCCCGAGTGTGCTTTCCATGCTTTTGCAGTTTTCGAGAGGTTATGAAGACAGTTTCCAAACCGATGATTTCAAGCATATTGTTTCGAGCGCATCAGCTTTGGAGAAGAAACTTTGGGAAGAGTTTGAAACGAAATTCTCCACACCAATTGCCAATGTTTACGGCTTAACAGAAACCGTGGCAGGAAGCCTTTTTTCTGGCCCAAAACCTGAAACTAAAAAAACTGGTTCGCTCGGAAAAGCGGTGGATTGTGAAATCAAATTAGTGAATGAAAACAATCAAGAGGTAGCAATTGATGAAGTCGGGGAAATTTGCTTGAAAGGCGAACATATTGCCAAATCCTACCTGAAAAATGGCAGTTCTTTAGATTCGGAAAATTGGTTTTATACGGGAGATTTGGCAAAGCAAGATTCGGATGGATTTTACTTTTTGGCAGGCAGAAAAAGCAACTTAATCATTTCTGGTGGAGTGAATATTAGTGCGGAAGAAGTGGAGGAAGCAATTAACAAGCACAGTTTTGTAGTGGAAAGCTGTGTTTTTGGAATTCCAGACAACATTCAGGGCGAAAAAGTGGCTTGCGCAGTAATTAGCAAACAAACCATAGAATCCAACCAACTAAAAAGCTTTTTGGCAGATTGGCTAGAACCTTGCAAAATCCCGCAAAAAATACATTTCCTAACTAAATTCCCTAAAACACTTTCGGGGAAAAATGATAGGAAAAAACTGCTGGAAATGATTGATAAACAAACCGTAAAATCCTCCGAAAACAGTAAAAATATTTCAGAGAAAGTGAAGGAATTGGCAATCGCTTCTTTCGGAATTGGAAACTCCAAAAACTTAGATATTTATGCTTCTTCCAAGAATGTTTCTGGCTGGACTTCGCTCAATCATTTGGATTTTGTGGTTAGCATGGAAGCTGATTTCTCCATCAAGTTTTCCACCACGGAAATCATGAATATCAACAGCGTTCAGGATGCAATTGGAATGGTGGAACAGAAACAAACCGCCAAATGAAAAAGACTATTGAAGCTCCGCCAATCTGGGTTTGGGGAATTTCCATTTTACTTGGAATTGGATTATGCGCCATCCAATCTATTAGTGGAAAGCAAGCAAAAATAATTGACGGCATACCTGATAACCTAGTCCAGTCCACCCAATCTGATTCTCAGTTCAGAATACTTGTTTTGGGCTCTTCTGTATTAAAAGATGCACTTGAAGATGATGAGGTAGCAATAAGCGAGGAGTTATCTGAGAAAGTAGGTAAAAAAATAATTTTTGCTTCCGTATCTTTACCAGGTAAACAGTTGAACGATTTTTTTTCTGATGCGCATATGCTCGCAGCATTCTTAGAATTCAATCCCACGCATTTAATTTTTGGAAAAAACACACTAATTATAGGCTCTTCTAACTTGGAAGATAAAACTAAAGCCCCTGTGGATGAGTCTAAAGGTTTTTTGGATGAAATAAACGAAAATAGGCTTTCGTGGCTAAAGTTTGATGAACTCATAAAGCTATCTATAGTTTATCACCCTATAACCAATAGCAACCGCCTAGACAAATGGTTGAATAGTGTATTAACCGATTCATATAATCAACCATGGAGTCAAAAACTTGACTCTTTGAAAATCATGAATAATAGTAGATGTATAAAAAAAACACCTTTTGAGAAGCTAATATTAGATGGAATCGAACACTTTCAGCGCAGAAACACATCTTTTATCTGCGCTGAGATACCCTACTCAAGAGCTATTGAAAAAGGCTTTGAAAATAAAATCTACATAGGCGAAGAGCAACAAGCATTTAATTACTTGGCGGAGAAGTTTAATATGGAAATATGGGAGGCAGACCAAGTATATCCTTTCAATCATTATAAGGATTTTGTTCATATGAACAATTTAGGCAGGAAGAAATACACATCTTACTTGGTAGATAGGCTGAGTAAATACCTACTAACTCAATAACTTTTTATAGCGATTGAGAGTAAGTTCTTGGCAATGAATATCTTTGTTGCTATCAATCTCAAACAAATGATAGTGTAAAGTTCTACACACCTTGTTTAGAATGATTGACATTTAAAGTTAAATGCAAGATAAAAAGAAGTCAGTATGAGAAGGCAAATTGACCCGCCACCAATTTGGGTTTGGGGAGTCGCTATTTTGTTGGGAATTAGTGCTTGCTTTTGGCAATCTGTGAGAGGAAAGCAGTTGAAGGAGCAGAAAACGGCAACTGCAATCCAAAAGCACTTGAATAAATCGGATTGGGAAAATTCACACTATAGAATTTTGGTATTGGGTTCTTCTATGGTTTCGGCCGCTTTCACAAACGATGAGGAAATTTCTCATACACTTTCTGAAAGAACGGGAAAGAAAGTCGTCATGTCTTCCGTAGCCTTACCGAATGCAAAGCTAGAAAGTATTTTTGCAGATATTCATATCTTAGAAGTACTTTCAGCAATTGACCCTACGCATGTCTTTATAGAAAAAGGTACTTTAATTGTCCAAACCAATTTCCTGGGAAGGAAAAAAAAGCAGGAACGCATCAAGACGCAGATGCTCGCCACTCAGAAAAAAGATGGAAAATTTTCTTTCCTTGACAATCAGGAAGGGAAACGATTATTGGAAGCGTACCATCCTGTGAATAATCATATTTCTTTTGACAATTGGCTGGGAAATATATTGGGAAAAACAGCAAGGGAAACCCCGAATATTCTCAATAAAAGGGTTAAGCGAAAACAGGCTTGGAAAAATAGGCTCGATTCCCTGAGAGATGAACCGCCCAACAAGCTCAGGACGGTACGGCAAGTTCCTTTTAAAAACTCAATAGAGGCTGGAATTAGGCACTTCCAACTAAAAAATGCGAAGCTTATCTGTTTGGAAATTCCTTATTCAATGAAAATTGAAAAAGAGCTCGAAAAAGAACCTTACCCAACAAAAGAAAAAAAAGCATTTGAGTATTTGGAAGATGATTTTGGTATCGAAATCTGGGAAGTTGAACAGTTATATCCGTACAATCACTATTTAGATTTTGTACATATGCATGATTTGGGGAGAGAAAGATACACCAATTGGTTTATAAATAAATTAGAAAAATACCTAAATCAGTAATGCTGTGGAACTGTTAGTTTTTATTTTTTTAGCTGGATTGGGGATTTCTGTAACTTCTTGGGCGATTCCAACTAAGCACAGGCAAACCTTTATTGCTTTAGCTACTTTTCTGGTTTTTATTTATTTGGATTGGGTTTCCATAGTTGTTTTAGCCATTTGCACACTGCTCAGTTACTGGTTGACAAGCTATGGCAAAACAAATAGAACTAAAACCCTTTTAGGATTATTCCTTCTTTTAGCCATTTTTGCCTTTGTCAAATTCAATCAAAATTTCAACTCAGACAAAGCCCTTTTCAGTATTTTGGGGTTTTCTTTCTACTTGTTCAGACTCATTCATTTGGCAATTGAGCGGTATAAAGGAAATCTAAAAGACTCCAGCCTAAAAAGTTGGTTTGAATACCTGTTCTTCCTACCAATTATTCTGGTTGGCCCAATAGAAAGATACGAGAGCTTTGAGCGGGAAGTAAGAAGAAGGCGGTGGGATTCTAAACTGCTTTCAGCTGGGTTTGAAAAGTTGCTATATGGTTGGGCTAAAATTATTATTCTAGGCAATTATGTATTTACTACTCAGTTTGATGCTTTTTTCCCGTTTTTCAATACCCATATAGATTGGTGGAGAGAATATGGCAGATGTCTCCAATATGCAGGAAATGCTTATTTCCAATTTGCTGGCTATTCAGACATCGCCATTGGTTTAGCTTTGCTGATGGGAATTAGACTTCAAGAAAACTTCAATTTCCCATTTTTGGCAAGCTCAGTAAATGACTTTTGGAGACGGTGGCACATTTCCCTTTCCGAATGGTGCAGAGATTATATTTATGTGCCAATTGCCTCAAAAACAAGAATGCCATTTTGGGGGATTTTGGCAAGTATGCTCATTCTTGGCTTATGGCATGAGTTCTCTTGGCGATACATTCTCTGGGGATTGATGCATGGAGTTGCTATTCTGATTTGGAAATTGGCAGACAAAAAACTGGGAAAATACATTCCCAACCAAACTCTCAAAACGGCAATCTCTACTTTCTGTACATTTAATTTTATTATAATCAGCTTCGGACTCATAAAAGACGCTGAAATACATACTACAATTGATGTTATGAAAACCTTATTGTTTCTCCAATAAGGGAACTAAAAAAACTCACTAAGTTCTGAGAAACCTAGTGAGTACAAAACCGAAAAAATGTATAAACTACTCAACTCTTTGCTGCCGAAATCAATTACAAACCTGATAATGGTTGCTTGGTATGCTTTACTGGTTTGGCTTATCTACAATTTGAGCGTACAGCCTTCTGGAGAGTTCAGGTATTTGAATTTTTGAGTTCTTATTGTTTTTCCTTCATTGCTTCAGGGTCCGCCCAAAAAGTAGAATCAGGCGTTACCAAAGCATATTTATGTAAATCTGTATGCGTATTGAGCAAGTTCGGGCGTTTCATTCCTTTCAGAATTTGGACATCATAAATTTCATCTACACTTGCTAAATACTGCAACTTAGACATAGTAGCTCCAGTCGGAATATGAATCATATCAATTCCTGCTTCCGTAGCTCTGTCTGCAATTTCGAGCTTGCTGAAAGTAGAAGAGTTTTTGCGGAGTTTGGATTTTCCTACAAATAGGTAATCGCCAATTCTTGACATTCCTCTAATAAATCCTTCCGATTTGGCAACAGTAGTTTGTTCGTGCGTAACTGGGTCAATTCTAATGATTCTTTCTTCTGCCGAAAGTGCCACATACAAGCCATCTTCATAAAGTCGTGGAGAATGTGGCATTCCCAAACCTTCGGCAATAATTTCGTTTGTTTCCACATCCATCACAATTCCGCCCGAGGCAATTCCATCTCTCCAACTTCCTGCCTTATCTCCACTACCAAGTGCAGTTACATATTTCGGTTTGCCATCTTTCATTGCCAAGCCGTTCAAATGGCAACGGTCTTCTGCTACCATCTCCGAAATAAAAGGCGGAGTCCAAACAGGTTTGAAACTGCACTCGCTATCTATCAAGCAAATTGCTCCCAAAACCGTATTGATTCCCCAAATTGTTCCATTCTCGCCAAAATGCAAATCGTGCATATCTACTAAGCCTGTGTAATAAGTTGCTCGTGGCATAAAAAGTGCATCGTAAATACCTTGCTTATTGGGGTAGGTTTGAGCCAGTTCTTTAGAGTTGGCAGTAACAATTACTTCGTCTTTAGTCGCAATTGCCATCCGTTGCTGTGATTTATCTATCGCAATACCCATTGGTTTTTTAAAAGTACGAGGTAATTGCACTAAATTATTCTCGTCTTTGGCACTTATTAATACCACTTTACCTGCTTGGTAGGTACTTATAAGGATTGTACAATCCATTTTTTGCAAAAAATCAGGAAAATTAGGCGAGTGAGTACAGCTAAATGGCGCAGGAACATGTTCTGACATAATAAAACTTAGTTTGGAGTTAGTTGAATCTCTGTTTATGAGCAGTAAATATAATCAAACAAAAGAAAGAAGCCTGTTGATTACAACAGGCTTCCAAAAATATAAAAATAGTAGGATTATTCTCCAGTAGTATTCTTAAAGTACATTACTGTTCCATTTGATTGACCTAAGAAGAAATCCAAATCTCCATCGCCATCAATATCTGCTGAAGTGGGTACTGCATCATAAGGCACGGAAATGCTACTTACTGGACTATTTGTACTTGTCAATTCAGTAAAGCTAGGAGATGCTTGGCTTCCTGTGTTCTCAAATACCTTTAAAATATAAGGGCTTGCATAATAAGCTACTGTTAAATCTAAATCTCCATCTCTATCTAAGTCAGCAAAATGGATTTTAGTCTCATAGTTCACAGTAATTGCACTAGCGGGGTTATTTGAACCTGTTTGCTCTGTAAATGCAGGAGAAGCTTTACTACCTGTGTTTTTAAAATACCTGATTTGTTGCGTGTAAGTGTAAGATGAGGTGTTATTATCATAATCGCCATAGCCTTGTGCTGCCATTAACAAATCTAAATCACCATCATTGTCTATATCTACTAAAACAGGATGTAAATTATAATCACCATATGAGCCAATGTTGTCGCTGAGCCCAGTAAAAGCGTGGTCTGACGTCTGTTTTGTAAATGCAGGCGCAGTGCTTGAACCTGTATTTTTGTAATATTCTATTACGTAACCATTAGAGCCAGTAATCGCATCTAAATCTCCATCTCCATCAATATCTCCGAAAGAAATACGTGAATTAGAGCCTATGTCTATGCCATTGAAAGGATTGTTTGCACCCGTTTGCACAGTCATTGTGGCAGAAGTACTAGAACCTGTATTTTTATAGTAGTTGAAATTTCCAGAATTTTCTCCTATAAACAAGTCTAAGTCTCCATCTCCATCAATATCAACAAATGTAGGAGCACTTCTGAAGCCAATATCAATCCCATCTAGAGGATTGGCTGTTCCTGTAGTGGCAGCAAGTTTGAGAGTTTCCAAATCAATTTTGTCTGGAAAAAGATTAGTAATAACATCATCCTCACTATCACAGGCAGAAATAGTCAGCCCGAGAGCTAAAGAACCAATGAGCATTCCCTTTTTGCCAGCTCTTCCAAGTACCATTCCCAACTCATTGAGTTGTCTTTCGCACTTCTGAAGTTTCAATCTCAACTCTTGTAATCTGCTTTTATCGAGAGCGCTATTACCTACACCTTTAATGTAGCGCAACTTCAGTTTATTATATTTTTTCTGTATCAATCGATACTTTGTAACAAAAAAATTACTTGTTTTCATCTAATTATGGGTTAGTTTAAGAATACTGTCAATTTCAAATATATCTATTTTTTCAGCTTGTCATTATTTATGTTAACTTTTGTTTACATATTGCCAAAAGAATCAAAATCAATCTTGGGTTAGTGCAATTGACTGTCTTTTCGTTGTTAATACATAGCTAAATGTTATATCAAAGATGAATACATTTTTCTTAGTTTACTGCTATAAGTTACTGAACGACCATACTTGTCGAGTAAGCGTTAGGCTTGATTGAGTAAGCGTTGAAATCTACCTTCAAAATATTATACGAAAGTGGTTCGATGAAAGCACTTTACCCTACCAGACATTTTAAATTATCAGATAAAGATAGTTGATTGGGGATAGCGTTGTTTAGTTGAACTTCCGAAATAACAGTTTCATCTTCCCAACTATACTATTTTTGTAATAAGAGTGGAATCATTGCCTCCAAAACAATATTTTGAATGGTAGTATTGAGGCGCATATCAAGAAAAATGAAAATTTCTCTTCTGATTCGCTGTACCAAATTCTCAAAACTGTATTATCAAAGTAGAATCAAAAAGGAAAATTCAACATTTGGAGCTTATTTCTGATTGATTTCCATATAATGAATGGTATAGAAATAAATTTGCTTTTTGTTGAAGTTTATTTTTGAGGCTATTCAAGGCAAAAATTGCAGTCATAGCACCGCTATGGCGAGATTTTTAACGCAGAATAGACCAAACAATAAGCAAGAGAAATGTAAATTTATTTTTTTACCATTCCTAAGATTCCCATTTTTGCCAACTCAAACAAGAAACAACTAACATCAAAATTTAGAGCCATGGCGCAAGTGTCCACTTGTGACTCAGCAGGCTTATAAAACTCAGACCAAACCAAAAACCGAATAAACCATGGGTACTTTTGAAATTATATTCCTCTCGCTAATTCCTGCGGGAATTGTGGCAATTACTGTGTATTACGTAGTCGATGCTTTTTTAGAGCGAGACCAAAAAAGAAGGTTGATTAAGTTTAAATCCCAATCTTTAGAAGTAACACTTCCTTTGCAACTCCAAGCCTACGAAAGACTTTGCTTGTATTTGGAGCGAATTGCCCCAAATCAATTAGTGTTGAGATTGAATGGAGAAGGCTTGAATGC
>JBLIFI010000162.1:0-9236 GCA_047633715.1 Flammeovirgaceae bacterium | reverse complement strand
TCCAGCACCGCCTGCACCGAGTGCCTTGTTAATTTCATCATCTACAGTAACATTCATGTCTGCCATATCTGCATAAGATTCTGCCAAAGCCTCTTGCTGATCTACTTTCTCTTTCATTTTCTCCAATAAAGCAACGGTGCTGTTGGAGTCAATATTTGCGAGTTGCTTGTTCAGTTTAGTAGAAGCCTCACTTACTTTATGTCTTGCTTTCAATGTTTTGAGCTCACTTTCCCATTTCGAGATTTGCGATTTCAAGCGTTGCACATTTTGCTCCATTTTGGCAACTTGTCCTTCCTGAGTAGCCAAAATTTGCTCTTGGGAGCTTACATGTTGCATGGCTTGTTCTTTCTTGGTCAAAGCCGTAGAAGCCAATCGGTCTGCTTCGGCAGGATCAATTCCGCCAGTTTGTGCCTTTTTTAGCAATAAAACAGCTTTGTTCTCATACTGAGAAGCCTGCGATTTTTGTTGCTGAATATCGTTTCTTGTGCGGATGGCAATTGCCTTCACTTGTGCCAAACCTTGTAAACTCTTATTCAAATCCACTTTCAAATCCCGAATTCCCTGATCGGTCATTTTTATTGGATCTTCCAATTTATCCATCGCATTATTGATTTCCGAAGAACCAATACGAAATAATCTTTTAAATATAGACATAGTGTTTTTAGAATTTAGATGTAAGACTTTAGATATAAGATGTGCTGACTCCTTTGTTCTTTTTTAGACCTTCATTTTTCTGGAATCTACGGTCTAAAATCTTATATCTTATTTTGAATATGCAATGATTTCGTCATAAAACTCATTCAGAAGTAAGGTAAGCGAAGTCAATGAGGCTTCTAGCTCTTCCAAATCGAGTGTTTCCAACTGCAAAGTGTCTCGAAACATTACTTTTTTGCCTTCTTGCTCAATCACAAAAGCGCCATGTACAATCTCTCTGTTTTTCATAAGGAGGTTTTTGTACATTTCAATTGACTCTCCTTTGATTTCAAAAAGGAATTGCTCTAAAATCAGGATAGAATCCTCACAATCCACAATCATGTTTGTAATTCCCTCATCTTCTTTGGCAATTATAACCAATTGATCATCAGGCTCTTCATGTGTGATATCATAGCCTAACTCCATTAAAAAATGCTTTACTTTTTCAAAGTTGTCCATTACTGAATATTTTAATTTAGATTTTCCGAAAATAGCTTTCCGACCTGTTTAGGAGGAAAGTATAAAATTCCACTCAATATAAAATGTTTTCCGTGTAAGTTCAATAGTTTTAATATGTAATTTTTAATTTCCTGCATCTGATAAGGAAATCGCGTCTAAAAACCATGAAAAAACTTCTCAAAATCCTATTGCCGAGTTCTTCAAGACTTAAATTGAGGTTACTACTTATTTTTTTGGAGGATTTCGCAAATGGAAACTGGAGATGCTTCTGCGAGCCGAGTCAAGCAATCGACTTTTCGGACTCATTCTGTTTGGCAGAAGTCAGCCAACCTGTGAAGCAAACTGAGTTTTCGGCTAACAAATTGGAGAATATCCAGACTGCATTGAAAACCATCAATTGTTTGGCAATTTATCCGAATCAGGTTTTTTCGTTTTGGAAATTGATAGGAAACCCAACTGAAGAGAATGGTTTCAAACTCGGAAGAAGTATTGTTGGAGACAGACTTTCTGCAGATTTTGGCGGTGGGCTTTGCCAATTGTCAGGAATGCTTTATTTGCTTACTCTGAAAACAGGTTTGGAAGTCACAGAACGCCATGCCCATTCCCACGACCTCTACAATGAGCAGACTCGCTACACGCCACTCGGTTCCGATGCCACAGTTGCCTACGGACATAAAGATTTACGCTTCCGAAATACTACGGAGGGAATTATTTATTTCCACTTCCACTATTCTGATAATCAGATCATTGGAAAAGTATTTGCCAACAAAACCATTCCTGTTTTTGAACTCTCTTTTGAGACGGAACTTACTGAAACCGCAAAAATCGCCCGCAGTTACCAAATCCAACCAAACCGAGAACCAAAATTGCTGGCGGAAACTCAGTATAACTATTATGAGTATGAAGTGCAGGGGTTATAGTTTCAGTTTATCAATTGTAATTGCAACATACGATAGGAAAGGAGTTCTGGTTGGATGATTTGAGCTGAATAATTTCCACTTAAACTCAATCATCTAAAAATCTCCTACCTAAACTTTTGCCCTTTCAGCGAATCGAATTAAATTGCAAGGGAAATCGAAATTTCCACCACATCCACTAGTTCCATGCAACTCATAGACGGAAAAAAGACCTCCGAAGAAATTAAAGTTGAAATTGCCCAACAAGTTACCGAAATCAAGAAAAATGGTGGAAAAACCCCACATTTAGCAGCAATTTTGGTTGGAAATGATGGTGCAAGCCAAACTTACGTAAACAGTAAGGTCAAATCTTGTGAGCAAGTGGGTTTCAATTCCACGCTACACAGATTTGAAAATGATGTTTCCGAAGCGGAACTGCTCAAAACCATCGAGCAACTCAATCAAGATGCAGACATTGATGGTTTCATTGTGCAACTTCCTTTGCCCAAGCACATTGATGAAATGAAAGTAACCGAAGCCATTGATCCTAAGAAGGATGTTGATGGATTCCACCCAACCAATTTGGGCAGAATGGTTTTGAATTTGCCGACTTATATCTCCGCCACGCCTTTCGGAATTATGCAATTGTTGGAGAGATATAATATCGAAACTTCTGGGAAACATTGTGTAGTGGTTGGAAGAAGCCATATTGTTGGTTCACCCATGAGCATTCTGATGGCTCGGAAAGCCAAAGTAGGGAATTGCACAGTCACTTTAGCACACAGCAGAACCAAAGATTTGAAAGCCGAAACACTCCGAGCAGATATTTTGATTGTGGCACTCGGAATTGCCGAATTTGTTACAGCCGATATGGTAAAAGAAGGCGCAGTAGTCATTGATGTGGGAATCACTCGGGTAAAAGACGATTCTAAAAAGCGTGGCTACGCACTCAAAGGAGATGTGAAATTTGATGAAGTTTCCAAAAAATCTAGTTTCATCACACCCGTTCCTGGTGGAGTTGGCCCAATGACAGTTACTTCATTATTGATGAATACTCTGAAAGCTTCGCAGAAAGAGATTTATTCGTAGCCTAAACCTCTAGGTTGCAGTTGTGTACACTCGTAGCCGACAGCTTCTAGCTGTCGAGTAATTATTGATAAAAAAACTCTGTACTCAATACCATATACTCACTACTCAATACTATTTCATGAAAGCGCTCATTCTCGTAGATATCCAAAATGATTTTGTAACAGGTGGTTCTTTGGCAGTTCCCGAAGGCGAAACCATCATTCCCACCGTGAATAAACTCATTCCGAAATTCGATTTGATAGTTGCCACCAAAGATTGGCATCCTGAAGAACATGGGAGTTTTGCAGCCAACAACGAAGGAATGAAAGTGGGCGATATGGGAAAATTAAGTGGTTTAGACCAAGTCATGTGGCCAATTCATTGCGTGCAAGACACAGAAGGTGCGGAGTTCGTGAAAGAACTTGATATGAGCAAAGTCGATAAGATTTTTGTAAAAGGCACGGATTTGGAAATTGACAGCTACAGCGGTTTTTTTGACAATGGACACAAAAAAGCGACTGGTTTAGGCGATTATTTGAAGGAGAAAAATGTGAAAGAAGTATTTGTAGTTGGTTTGGCTGCAGATTACTGCGTGAAGTTTACCGCTTTAGACTCTTTGGGACTAGGCTTCAAAACCTATTTAGTAAAAGATGCTACAAAAGGCGTGAATATGAAAGAAGGAGATGTTGACAGAGCAATCCAAGAAATGGAAACTAAAGGTGTGGAGATTGTGGAAAGTACAACTGTTCTATGATTTATAGAAATCTTACACACAAAATAGAAATACTTATTTTGTGTGTAATTCTGTTTTCTTGCCAAGAAAAGATTAAGAATTCCATAAATAATAATGTGGAGTCAGATTCTATTCAGATTTTAGTCTTATTATCTAAAATTCAAACAAGTAATCAGGATATTTTTTCAATGTCTCAAATTGATAGTCTTGTAACAACGCTTGACAGCCTCTTTACAAATGAGGTTTTGGTGAAATACTTTCATCCAAACATGTCATTTTGCGGAGGTGCATTGTATGGTTATTATGTCGATACGAATTTGTTAATAATTAATGCAAATTACGGAGGAGCAGAAGGTGCTTATTCTAGGCGTAAAATTTACTGGAACGACAATCAAATAATTAGAATTGATTATCAAGAGCATTACATTGATTTGGAGGAATATGAAAAAGATAATACTCTCAAAACGAATAACACTCCAATAATAACTTATACAGATACAGCTTATCAAATTTTGCTAGCAAGTGAACCCCAAATGAAAAAGTTGGTTGGAGATAGTGTTGTTTCGGAAGAATGGGATTTTTTTTTGGCAAAAAGACTTGTTGATTGCGGATTTAGAATGAAAGAGGAACTCAAAACAGATAAACGATTGAGCAAATAAGACAGAATACCGAGTAGTTTAAAAAACTAGGAAGCTTAGCATCTTCTTTTCCATATTTTCCCATTTGGATTTTATGTAATTCCCAATTCATTCACTACATTTAATCAATCGTTTGCAAAATGAGTATCTTTTGATGCAATTTTCGCAAAATCCAAACCTAAAAAACAGAAAAAACAGCTAGATAAATTATGGAAGAATATCCTTGGTTCAAAAGTTACCCAAAATCTGTTCCTCATACGGTTGATGTAACCACTTACAGTTCCGTTATGGAGATTGTAGATGAGGCACTCTCTCAATTTGCCGACAAACCTGCATTTACATGTATGGACAAAACAATTACTTACAGAGAGGTTGACAAAATTTCGAGAGATTTCGCAGCTTACTTACAAAGTGTTGGTCTGAAAAAAGGAGATCGAATTGCGCTTCAAATGCCGAATGTATTGCAATATCCAGCCATTATGTTTGGAGCAATCCGAGCAGGGTTGGTAATTGTGAACACGAATCCACTTTACACCAACAGGGAAATGACGCATCAATTTAATGATGCTGAGGCAGATGCCGTGGTAGTTTTGGCAAATTTTGCTTCCAAAATAGAGGAAGTGTTGCCAAAAACTAAAATCAAGCATGTAATTGTAACGGAAATTGGCGATTTGTTCGGTTTCTTCAAAGGCTTCATTACCAATTTTGTGGTCAAGAATGTGAAGAAAATGGTTCCCGCCTATAATCTCCCAGAGGCAACCACTTTCAAAAAAGCATTGAGCATTGGAGCGAATGCTAAATATACCAAACCCGATATTACTCCTGAAGATATTGCTTTGTTGCAGTACACAGGCGGAACAACAGGCGTTTCCAAGGGCGCAACATTACTCAATCGAAACATTATTGCCCATACTTTACAAGTGGAGCAATGGATGAAACCTAAATTGGAATTAGGAAAAGAAATTGTGATTACCGCATTGCCTCTCTATCATATTTTTGCCCTGGGAGTGAATTGCTTGCTCATGCTAAAAGTTGGAGCGCAAAGTGTTCTCATTCCCAATCCGAGAGATATGCCAGGTTTTGTAGAGGAGTTGACAAAATATAAATTCTCTGTTTTCACAGGAGTAAATACGCTTTTCAATGGTTTATTGAATACGCCAGGATTTGATGAGGTCGATTTTAGTAGCTTAAAAATGTGTGTAGGTGGTGGAATGGCAGTTCAGAAAGCGATTGCCGACAAATGGCAAAAAGTAACTGGTTCGCCATTGGCAGAAGGCTACGGATTGAGTGAGACAAGCCCTGTACTTTCTTGTAATCCGATTGACGGAACTGAGCAGATTGGTACAATTGGCGTTCCGATGCCAAACACGGAACTGAAAATTTTGGATGATGACGGCAATGAAGTTGCCATGGGAGAACGTGGAGAAATTTGTGCGAAAGGCCCGCAAGTAATGAAAGGCTATTGGAACAGAGAGGAAGAAACACGAAATACATTTTTTGGAGACTACTTCCGAACGGGAGATATTGGCGTGATGGCAGAAGATGGCTTCTTCAAAATTGTGGATAGGAAAAAAGACATGATTCTCGTTTCTGGATTCAATGTTTATCCGAATGAAGTAGAAGACGTAGTTGCCTCGCACGAAGGCGTGTTGGAAGTGGCGGCAATTGGAGTTCATGATGAAAAATCTACCGAAGCAGTAAAGATTTTTATTGTGAAGAAAGACCCAAACTTGGAAGCTTCTACCATCAAAGCGTATTGCAAAGAGAATTTGGCAGGTTATAAAGTCCCCAAACACATCGAGTTCCGTGAAGAATTACCAAAATCAAATGTTGGAAAGATTTTGAGAAGAATGCTGAAAGATGAAGTGGCGAAATAAGGCAACCTTCTTCATACTTTATATAGATCTGATAAATCAATTTTTGCACAGGTTTCATTTACTGAAAACCTGTGCTTTTTTTATTCATCAAGATTTAATCAGCAACAAACAGACTAATTAGGGAATTATATTGTCAACTATTTTTACGTAACAGATGAAGATATCGAATAGGCAAAAGATTGCTATTGTAATATCGTTTTTTGTTTGCGGATATGGATGCTATTTAGGTATTAGTTCACGTGATTATGATTGGATGTTATACCATCATGATAGATTAGAACTCAGAAGCCATTATTTGCAAATGTGCAATTTCAGTAAAGGAAATGTTTTGAAAGGGAAAGTAATCAAAGTCAATGAAATAAAAGGTGGAGCTAAAACGGTATATATTAAGTTGAGCGAAGAATCTGACAGTATATTTTTATCAGATTATAATCCAGAAAAAGATGCTGAACGTTTTTCAATTCAATCAGGAGTTATGAAGTATTGGCTTGGTTGGGTAAATGATGATAGGAATTGTGTTGTAGTTGGAAGTACAGTATATAAGGAATCAGAATCTGATATGATAGAATTCAGACATTCAAAAAGAAATGCAAATGTCTTTTTCTTTCATTGGTACAAAAATGATTTTTCCGATTGCGAAGATGCTCAAAAGATGGACATTCTAAATGAATATAAACTATACCTTCACCATGCTGAGTTGAGCGATAGAACAGAAGGGTTTTCTCCTTCAATTCAAAAGCAACTAGATAGCTTAATTTTAGAGGTAAAATAATATAATAGGGAAATAACCTTTTCTTAATTCATATGAATGCTTAACCATTCTCAAATTTTAATATTTACCGAATCAAATCAACGAAATTATGAAAAAAGTACTTGCCATTGGTGGAAGCAATAGTAAAACATCCATCAATAAAATATTTGCGACTTATATCGCAAACCAATTAGAAAATGTAGAAGTCGAAGTAGTAAACTGGGAAGGGCTTGTCTTGCCTCTTTACAGTCCTAGTTTAGAAGAGGAGTCAGGTATTCCAGAAAATGCATTGAGATTTAAGGAAATGATTGAAAATGCAGATGTAATTGTGCTCTCTTTAGCCGAACATAATGGATTGCCTACTGCGGCATTCAAAAACCTCTGGGATTGGACTTCGAGAATTGATATGAAATTCTGGGCTGAGAAACCAATGTTTTTGGCTGCCGCTTCACCTGGTGGAAGAGGTGGGGCAAGTGTATTGCAGATTGTCAAAGACATGATGCCACATTTTGCAGGGAATGTAGTTACAGATTTTTCCTTGCCTCGTTTCTATGATAATTTCAAAAATGAAGTTCTTATAGATGAACAGCTAAAGAAAGAATTGAATGAGAAAGTTAGTCACTTTCAACAGAAACTTTGAGTATTATAAAAGAAAGAATGATAGTCACAAAATCCCTCGGAAACCTCCGAGGGATTTTGTGTTTGATGAACCTTTTTGAAATTAACAGCCGTTTAACACCAAAGAATCTACAATAAATATACCTTTGGCTTTTCCGTAAAACAGACGGGAATTATTTTTTCAACATTTTAAATTATATTATTGAAATGAAAAGTAACATTACTTCTTTCATCATCGCTACTTTAATGCTTTTCGGAGCAAATGCATTCTCTCAAATGAGAAAGCCTGCTCCAAGTCCAGCTGCTTCTGCATCTGCTACTATTGGTGTAACTAAAGTTAGCGTAGATTATTCTGCTCCTGGTGTAAAGGGAAGAAAAATATTCGGTGAGTTATTGCCTTTTGGTAAAGTTTGGAGAGCAGGTGCTAATTCTGCTACAAAAATCACTTTTGCAGATGATTTGAAAGTACACGGAAAAGACGTGAAAGCAGGAACTTATTCTCTTTTCATGACTCCAAAGAAATCTGAAAAGTGGACAGTTTACCTTGACGCATCAGGAAAAAGCGTATATGATTACGATGAGGATGAAGCGAAAATTAAAGCAGCTGAAGGCATGATTATGTTTGATGTAGAAGCTAAAAAAGCACCTTTCAAAGCAGAGAGATTAGCTTATTACATTGCTTCAGACGAGAAAAACTTAGCTGGAACAGTTTCTTTACATTGGAATGAGACATTGGTTTCTATTCAAGTAGCTCCTGCAACTGAAGCAATTGCAAAGAAAAGCATGGAAGGTTATTTCGGATGGTACACTTTGGCGAATACTGCTGAGTATTACATGACTAATGAAATGAGCATGGAAGTTGCAAAAGGTTTGACAGAAACTTCTTTGGCAACTAACAAACATTTCTACAACACGTGGGTAATGGCTCAAATCCAAGCAAAAATGGGCAACAAAAAAGAAGCGTTGACTATGGCGATGGAAGCAAAAAAATTAGGAGATGCTGCTGAAAATCAGAATTTCTACGGAGGTTTTAAAGAAGCAATTGCTACTGCAATTAAAGATTGGAAATAAACAATTAGTAAATGTGCGAATGAGCAAATTTGCAAATTGAGAGGAAGGGTTTCTATGGTTTGCGCTATGGAAACCCTTTTCAGTTTACAGCACAATTCCATTGGGGGATTAGAAGTTGTCGGCTACGGATATTTTCCTTGAGAATAATGATAGTTATTCGGTTTTTTTACTCCAATTTGGCTGAACACATTGTTTTTCTGTAGATTCCTCTTCCTTGAGGAATAGAAGGTAATGAGAAAAATACCTCTTATTGTTTTTGATTGTTCTTATGGGAAGAAGAACCTACAGAGAACTTATCTATATTTCCTTAGGAACGGAAATTAAATAAGATGCTACTTTCTCTTGTTTCTTTTTGGGCTATTCTTCGTTAAAAAAGTTTGCCGTAGCGGTGCTATGCCAAACTTTTTTGCCTAAACTAGCCTCAAAAATAAA
>JBLIFI010000161.1:0-9339 GCA_047633715.1 Flammeovirgaceae bacterium | reverse complement strand
CGATTTCAACCCGAAAATGATGTTGGTTGCCCGACAAATCAAAAGTAGAATCGTCAAAACTCATCATACTTACCGCAAGTTGTTTGACGAGACAAAGGAGTTTAAGAGAATGGCGAGGATAAAGTAATTTGTAAATGTGAAAAAGAGGCTATTCCCATCATTCAATAATAATAAGTGAAAAGTGAATTCGATAAAATTAAGATAACAACGCCTACATTTCAGCTTACTCCCATTGAGAAGCCTGATATGTCTTCTATGCTAATTCACATGACTGGTAAAAATGAATTAGAATCCATTTTAAAGGGTGAAAACTTTCCTGAAGAAAGTGAATTAGAAAAAAAGCAAGGCTTTTTAAAAAGTGGAATTCCTAAATATAAGAGTACTGGAAATAATTATAATTGTCCAGTAGTTTGTTTCACAGAATCTCCCACGTTTGCTTTAGACTTTTTCAGAAGAAGAACATCTGCAAGATTTCATAGCGACCAACAATATGGCATAGGTTTCGATAAAGCATCATTAATAAAACAAGGAGCTAGACCAGTAGTTAGTTTGGATAGGAAGGCACATAACAAAATGCTAAAGATATCTTCAGAAGTGAAAAAATTCAATTCACAGGAAGAATCAGTCTTAAATAAGGAAGTTATAGACTATCTCAACTTTATCTTAGATGATATCAAACCTCTACTATTTCCATTACTAGAAGATAACGATTTTCAAGGGTTTTCTTGGGAGAGAGAGTGGAGACACTCACATTCTGAAGGATTGCCATTTAACCTTCATTCAGTAGAAGTTATTTGTTGCCCTAATTCCGAAAAAGAGTCAATACAAGAAATTTTAGGTACGGAGAATAAAGATATACCAATTGTAGAAAGTTGGAAAGAGTACAACGAAATAACAGAGTTCCTTAAAAACAAAAAAAACATAAAAATAGAGGATATTAAAAAAATAAAAGAGTTAGAGAAAATAATAGATATTAATCAACAACTCGTCAGTTCTTTGGAAGAATACCGAAGTACATTTGTGTCCGTTGTGAAGCAGATTAACGAAGGTCCTTTAGATAATTCGCTAGAACAACTTAACGAAGTTATTGCAGGTGCAAAGCAGAAAATCAGTTTAATGAAAAAAGCCCCTGCACAGAAGAAAAAATAAGACAGAATTAAATTCCCACATTTACTCATTTTCAAATTCATCATTCCTAATCCAAAAGTGGCATTTCCACATAGAAAGTAGTGCCTTTGTCAATTTCTGTCTCGAACCAGATTTTACCACCCAAGTGTTCAATGGCTCGTTTGGAGATTGCCAAACCAATTCCTGAGCCACTTGTTTTTGTAGTGAAATTTGGCACAAAAACTCGTGTCTGAATATCTTCAGGGATTCCCGAACCGTTGTCACTAATACGTATCACTACCGATTTTTCTCTTTCATCGAGTCTGACTCTTACTTCTGGGCTTCTTTCTGTTGGAATAGATTGTATTCCATTGATAATCAGATTATTGAAAACTCTTCCGAGTAATTGTTTATCTCCCAGAACGGCTACTTTAGCATCAGGAATTTCTGCAATAAGTTTTACTTTTTTCGGATTATCGTGTAAATGAACCACTTGCCTTAATGCGGTTGCCACATCGAAAACCTCTTCTTTTGGAGTGGGCATTTCGGCAAAGTTGGAGAAGGAAGTGGCAATTTCACTCAGCGTATCAATTTGATTCAAAAGCGTACGGATTGTCCTTTTTGTCCGTTCTTCCCCATCTCCCAAAAGCCTTTCCAGTTGTTGGATGTTGAGCTTCATGGGCGTGAGTGGGTTTTTGATTTCGTGCGCCACTTGTTTTGCCATCTCCCGCCAAGCAGATTCTTTCTCCTTTTTGGAAAGTGCTTGCTTACTTTCTTCTAAAGTCACAAGCATTTTATTGTACTCACTTACCAAAAGCCCAATTTCATCATCGGAAACATAATCGATTGGTTCATTATTTTCTTGGAAACTCACTTTTCGGATTTTCTGGCGAATCAGTCTTAATGGAGCGGTTAGAGTTCGGGCTGAGAAGTAGGAAATAGCGAGCAATCCAATCAAAATAAAAGCAAAAGCTTGCATAATTTTGGAAAGCACATCAATTACCTGTTTTTCATATCTCTGTTTAGAACCAAAAAAGGGAATACCAACAATCCCCAAAACTTCTCCATTTTCCAAAGACTTCACACTCACATAAGCAGAATTGAAATTGAGCATTCCAATTGACTCATCAAACATGGCTTTGCTTTGATTCTCCTCAATCAGTTGTGCATAAGCATGCGGATTGACTACACTATTCATCAATTGATTTTCGTAGATGTAGTTTTGGCTGGGAACAATTAACTGCCCATTTCTATCGAACAAATTTACGTCTGATTGTGTAATGTCGGCAATTTCTGAAATGTAATTTTGGAGTTCCGATTTCTCCAAAGAACCATTGTAAAACTCTTGAACTTGCCCCATCAAGTCATTGGCAATATTTTCTGCTTTCTCCAAATAATAGGTTTTGGTTTCCTGAATATTAGAAGAGTTCAGAATACTCACTACAATAATACTGACTACAATGAGCGGAACGAAGAAGGCAAAATTCAGATAAAGTTGAATTTTTGTATTGAAATTCAATTTTTTGGCTTGTGAACTAGCTTTACTTTGCCTTACATAGAAATTATAACCAGAAATTATGAGCAGAAGCACAAATACCAAAAGCAGGAATAGAAAAGAGAAATTGGTAAGGATTTGGTTGTTCGGGTAGATGGGAGAGGAAATGATAATTTGCTGGTCGTTATTATTTGCCACTCGCAAATGATGAAAACCTTTTGTTTGTACTTCATCTTTCAGGAAACCCATGTTGTGTTCGAACTCCTTGAGCAAATTATTGTCGTAAGTGAACTCTCCTGAGCTGAAAAGCAAACTGTTTTTGGCATAAATACCATAACTGTAATCGCTTGCCTCATTGGAAACTTGATATTTTTTATCTACAAAAAAATTCGGATAGATACTGTTTGGAATCACCTTCCGAAGATCCAATTTCATCAAAATATAACCTAGCCTATTGTACTCTTTCGAGATAGGAATGAAAACTTCGTAGCTCTTTGTTCCTCTTGCTACATCATTGATAAAGTAGATATTGTCGTACTCAGTTCTGTATTGAGTTTTGTTTTTTGAGGCAAATTCAATATTGTAATATCGTCTGGAATTATAGGGTTTCTGGTTTTTATCGAAAAGTAAGATATTGATATTGTATTTGTCGAAATAGGGATTAAAATACATTCTCCGCATTTTCTTCTCTACCCATTCCATTGAAGCAGCAGAACCATCTTTGAACTTATTTTGGATTGAAATATCTTTTTGAGCCTTTTTGGTCATTTCGTTGAGGTAATATTCCCCCAATAAGTCGTTTTCGATGAGTAATGTATTGGCATATTTGTATTTGTTGCCAATGGTTCTGTTCTCCTCAAACCTGAAAATGGAATAAGCTCCTACAGTAGAAACGACTACTGCACACACAAAAAGATAAATATATGTGCTGTAATCTGAACGCTTTAACGAAATTGGTAAATCCAAAAAGGAAACAAAGAGAATATAGATGGCATTCACGTTGAAAAGCGTGATGTTTTCAAATCCAAACGACAAAGAGGTTAAATAGAAAACCAAACTTCCGATGACAAACCTCACAGGTAAATCGTAAGAATTGTTTGATAGTTTGATGAGGAGTTTGGCGAAAATATGTGCTGTAAAAAAATAGCCAACCGCCAAGCAGACAAATATCAGAAGGCAAACAATTTTGATAATCGGGAAGGCAATTCCCTGCGTGATGTCCAAGGAAATGAGTGAGTTGTCATAGATTGTTTTCAGCACTTGGAAAATCCCAAAAACCACAAAGTAGGAAAGCACAACCGCACTTACGGAAATCAACGCCTTTGCCCATCTTGGGAACGAAAGAATCTTTTTATAACGAATTATTTTCGGATAATTCGCATAGAAAAATAAGACAATGACTAAAATGCAAAGCGAGTTAATAAACAAATCGCCCAAAGAAGGATTTATCAAGGATGATGCAAATACCTGAGGTTCAAACAGTTCGTACTCCAAATAATCGTAAGGAATTTGGTAGTAGAGCATAATTGCCCGAATGAAAACCAAACCGAAACTAAGCAAAAGTGTAGCTCGGAGGGTTTGTCCATTTCGCAAAAGCGTTTGCAAATATTCTCGTAATTGAAGCAATAACAGTAGCACCACAATTCCCATGAGCACAACCATAATCCACCTTTGTTCGGAATGATAGCTGAAATCTTCGGGAAAGGTTACCGAGAAAAGGTAAGTTTTGTAGTTGTTGTAAATATCAATCATATTCCCCTTGCTGGTGCTTACTCGCACCCTTTGCCCTGGGAAAATATCAGGATTCAATGTAGGTCTAAGGAACTCATTATCAACTTGGTATCTTCTTCGTATAGGAATAAGTGCCACAATTTCATAATCCTGATTATCGAGCATAATCATAGATTTTTTGGCAATAAAAATCCCTCGCTTCGTTTCTATGCACTTTTCATCGTAATACCCAATTAAATCGTAATAATTCAGATAATAAGTATGGTCTGACCAATAGACTAATTTCTTATTCTTGAAAATGAAAATCGGGTATTTGTTTTCCTCCAAAAAATTGCCAAAATGAATTTTATTGGCTTCCTTCAGTTTCTTTTTGACATAGAAAATATCGTTGTCGGCATCTTCCGAAACTATTTTCAGGTTTTCCTTAATCTGCTCTACATAGGAAGTGACATTTGTACTATTGAAAAAAAACTGCTTAAGTGTAAGCATTAGAGCAATGAAAACAAGCGCAGCAATAAGGTATATATGTTGTTTGATTTTTCCCAAACCGAGTTCAAAATAGTAAGTTGGTAAAATGGCAAAATAGTAAAGTGCAAATCGAAATCCACTAACTATTCAACCTCAAAAGAGTACGCTATCAATCAAGATTTTTTCTATCTGGTTGTCAATTTTAGAATACTCTAAGCAATATCTTTGCTCAGTGCAATTACATATTATCAATTAGGCAAGAATCATACTAAGGAACAGAAAATAAATAAATGCGCTTTTTCTCTTGTTTCTTTTTGGTCTATTCTTCGTTAAAAATTTCCCCATAGCGATGCTATGACTGCAATTTTTGCCTTGACTAGCCTCAAAAATAAACTGCGATAAATAAACTATTTATTTGTTCCCCGTTCCTAAGCCGGATAAATTCAGAATTAACAAAGGATGATTTATAGATTATGCTTCAAAAGCAATTCTTTCGTTCCTATTTATAGCTGTTTCCGCTATTTTGAACTTGTTCTTAATAACTTTGAGGAAATTTTGGGGGAAATAAAATAAGTTTTCAGTAAGCAATTTCCCTATTTCTCAATTGGCATGACAATTTATAAGTAGTCTGGCTTAAATATATTCCTATTTTTAGCCCTTAACAATCTCATTTAGAGACAAGTAAAAAAGACAATAAATAGCACAACGTGCTTAAATAATAATACCATGAATAATAATGATATTTTGCGCAGAGTGCGTTATGCTTTCGATTTCAATGACTCCAAAATGATTCAGCTTTTCGGATTGGGAGAGTTGGAAACCAACCGACCGCAAGTAAGCCAATGGCTCAAAAAAGATGATGACCCAGAACTTATTCAGCTGAAAGACAAAGAGTTGAGTTCTTTCCTAAATGGGCTTATCATTGACAAAAGAGGACTGCAAGAAGGGAAGGAAAGTCCGAAAGCAGAAAGCAAAACTGACAACAACCTTGTTTTAAGGAAATTGAAAATTGCCCTCAACTTGAAAGCAGAAGATATGTTGGAAATAATGAGCTTGACAGGAATTCAGATTGGAAAGCATGAATTGAGTGCCCTTTTCCGAAAGCCAAGCCAAAGTCAATACCGCCCATGCAAAGACCAGTTTCTCAGGAATTTCCTTCACGGGTTGCAATTGAAATATAGGGGAGAGGAAGAGTGATTCAGATAGAAAATGGAATTAAAAAAGAGCAGGTGGGAAACTCCACTTGCTCTTTTTTGCTAAATTGAAACAGCTTTCATTTTTCTCAAATTCAGCAACATATCTGCTGTCATGGCTTGGAGGTCAAATTTCGGTTTCCAGCCCCAATCAGCTCTCGCTTTGGAATCATCCAAACTACTTGGCCAACTATCGGCAATGGCTTGGCGGAAATCTGGTTGGTAACTCATCTCAAAATTGGGAATTTCCTTTCGGATTGATTCGCCCATTTCCTTTGGCGAGAAACTCATTCCAGACACATTATAAGAAGTGTGTAGTTTTATTTTATCTGAATGCATAATATCCAAAGTTGCCTTTAGCGCATCGGGCATATACATCATGGGTAAATAGGTGTTTTCGGAAAGGAAACATTCAAACTCGCCTCCTTCAAGTGCCTTGTGGTAAATATCAACCGCATAATCTGTCGTTCCACCGCCTGGCAAAGATTTATAGCCAATCAAACCTGGATAGCGCAAGCTTCTGGTGTCTAAGCCATATTTATCGAAATAGTATTGGCACCAAAGTTCGCCTGTCAATTTGCTGATTCCATAAACCGTGCTCGGTTCCATTACCGTAGTTTGTGGAGTATTCGATTTTGGTGTGCTCGGCCCGAAAGTGGCAATGGAACTCGGCCAATACACTTTATTCATTTTTTGAGCTTTGGCAATTTCCAGCACATTCAGCAAGCCGTCCATGTTAATTTGCCAAGCCCAAAGCGGATTTTGCTCGCCTTTGGCAGAAAGAATTGCCGCCAAATGATAGATTTGGGTAATCTTATGTTTCCGAACAACTTCATCTAACCGCTTTCCGTCAGTTACGTCCAACTGCTCAAAAAGTCCTTCGGAAAGCTCGTTTTTTGGCTGGAAAAGGTCGGAAGCGACTACATTTTGCTCTCCAAAAATATCTCGTAAAGAAAAGGTAAGCTCCGAGCCGAGTTGCCCGCAAGCGCCAATCACTAATATTTTGTCCATTTATGTTGATGTTTATTGGTAAGGTAAAGGCAAATCTAGCGTTTTTCTGAGAGATGAGATAATTGGCAAATGTGATTGACTCTTTCAAAGTATAGAACCCTTATGAATGCATTTTTTCTGAAATCTTGCCTTAGACCTTTTTAGAGTGTAAATAGAGTAACATAATTGCTTGTAAGTACAGGGAAGGTTTTGTTTGATAGTAATCAATAATTGTCAAATGTCTGAAAATCAGTATTTTGAATAGATTTATCGAAAAATAAATAATATCAATTAAATAGTTCTTGGTACTTAGTTCTACTTTAAGACTCTAGGAATATCGTATTCATTTTGAATACTCAAGTCAAAACAGCTCATAGATTACTGTACAAAAAATGAAAACACTCCTCGGAAATGGTCTTTTTCAGACCTTTCCGATGGTCAAAGGAGTCACACAAACACAATTCAGATAAAAAAAACTTAGAGTCTTAAAGTAGAATTAGCTAACTCATAAGAAAGTGAAAAGAAGCAACCATTTTAGCTGAATTTATGTATATTTATAGGGGGACATACTAAGGAAAACAATGGGAATTCAGCCTAGAATTGAAGAATTGAAAACAAAGAAACTGATTGGCTATCGACTAAAAATGAGTTTAGCCAACAATCAGACAGGCAAATTATGGGGGAGTTTCGTACCCAGAATCAAGGAAATAGGCAATCGAAATTCAAACGATAAAATTTCTATGCAGATTTATGATTCATTTTACTTTGCGGACTTCAACCCAAATGCAGAATTTGAAAAGTGGGTAGCAGTAGAAGTAGAGAGTTTTGAGAAAATTCCTAAAAACATGGAATCCTTCACCTTAAAAGATGGAGCTTATGCTATTTTCGAGCACAAAGGAGATAGTTCAGACAATTCAATTTTTCATTACATCTTTACCGATTGGCTGCCAAATTCAAAGTATGAACTAGACAATAGGCCTCATTTTGAAGTGCTTGGAGAAAAATACAAGAACAACGACCCAAACTCAGAAGAGGAAATTTGGATTCCAGTCAAAGAAAAATAAAAGTGTTGATTAAAAACAGACTAGCCATGAAAAATAGACTCAAGCTTACTTTTCTACTGAATTTACTCGTATTTTCAATTTCTGCCCAAAAGTTCTCCTCTGAACTGTGGCACGAGGGTGTGGTGGACTTGAAGGAAGGAAAGACAATTAAAGGCAAAATCAAATATAACTTGGAATCGGATGTTGTTTTACTCAATGTAGAGAATCAAGTCCTTTCACTCAATCCAAACCAAGTAGAATCGTTCCAGTTTTCAGATGAATTGACTGCCAGAACTCGCTATTTTTTTTCATTGCCTTATGCTTTTGAAAATAATTATAAGCGGAATTATTTCTTCGAGCTTCTCTTGGAAGGAAAGAAAAACTTACTTACTCGTGAGAAAATAGTGCGAGAGACTCGTTACTATTACTCTCCTTATGGAATCGGTTCTAGCCCAGCTTATACTGCTTTGGAACAACAAGAAGATTTTTTTTTAATGGGAAATGATGCTAGAATAAAAGGTTTTGAGTCGCCAAAAGGCTTGATAGAAACCTCTTTATCAAATCATTATGATAAAATAAAAAGTTATATAAAAATGAATCATCTCAAGATAGAAAAGCGAAATGACATGAGTATGATAGTGGAGTATTATAATGGATTGGGAAGTACAGATTAGCCTTTTCGCTTCAATAACTGCCTAAATGTTAAGTTTCACAACGTTGTGGATGACATCTAAACACTGAAGTCATCTTGAGTAGTTTTTGTATAAAAGGGTCTATTAGTATATTTGTGTAGACAAATGCTAAAGCATACCCAATAGATCCATGTACAAAGTACTCTCCAAAGATAATATAGAAAAATAGATTCTCCCATTTTTACCTATTGCCGTGAAGGGTCCGAAAATATCGGTTCCTATCTGCGAGTTGGTCGATGCCATCCTCTACAAGCTGAAAACAGGTGTAAAATGGGATATGTTGCCCGTATGCAGTCTCTTTAGTAGCAAGCCACTCCACTACAAAACCGTATTCGGGCATTACAGAAAATGGTGCGAATCTGGTGCGTGGAAAGATTGCTGGATTGGGCTGGTCGGTCAAAACAAGGAAATGCTTGACCTTTCGAGTGTGGATCTTGACGGAAGCCATACGACTGCCCTATGGGGCAGGGCTGTTAAGTTCTAAATTCACAAATAATATCCTTGATATTTGCAGCGGTCATCATCTGTGCCTTTTTGATTTTATCCTTTCCATTAATTCTGTGCAGATTGAGTCCTATTGAACTGGTCGTTGAGATATTCATGGCTGCATTCCCAGCAGG
>JBLIFI010000160.1:0-9347 GCA_047633715.1 Flammeovirgaceae bacterium | reverse complement strand
TCCAGAAATGATACTCAAATAATTCTCATTGCCGTAGGCCGTATCACCTACTATATGCTTTACTTTTAAAGTAGGCAGGAGAGAGGATAAGGCAACCACTGCTGAAGTAAAAACACCCTTGAAAGCCAGTCAATTTCACAGCTCAGGAAACGGAAAAGTGTAGACAGACTGTGCTTGCTATAACGGCTCAAACTACGAGTAGTGACCTGAAAGCGAACACAAAAGAAACTGTCGATTAAACAATATAGAATGCCTATATTTGAACTTGTCAAAGTAGTTTCTAATAGAACTTGAAATGAACTGATGGTAGGAAATATAAAAGTAGATATTTTCGTCTAGTAACTTAAATATACAACCTTTTTTGTTTCCTTATTTTTTTTAGCATAAAATGACACTCATGTTGATGTAATTAAAATCAATTTAATACTCACAACATCTCTTTTTTGAGTGTCTTACGGGAACGCCCAGTCGCAAAATTTATTTTTATAAGAAAACCCTGTTGCACAATTATTGACTAGCAAATCCTAATGGAAAATTACTACAAACTATTAAACGTTCCCGAAGCTGCCGAGGAGCAGGAAATCAAGAAAGCATATAAAAAGCTGGCAGTAAAATTCCATCCAGACAAAAACCCGAATAATGCCGTTGCCGAAGAACGATTCAAGCAAATAAACGAAGCCTACCAAACTCTCTCCAATAAAGAACTGAGAGCTACTTATGACTATTTACTATTGAATCTTCGATACCAAACGTTGTCTCAGCAACATACGCAAACCCATACTCAGCCAAGTAATTACAGAGAACCAGGCTACACTCCATCAACTCCTAGCTATAGAGATGAAGACCAAAAGAAAGGAGTTACTTGGGCATTGGGAATTTTAGGGATTGTTGCCGTTTTAGTGATTTCCGCCTTGAGTGTAATCAGTTTTTTACACTACCTAGACAAGCAAGAACTTACTGAAAGACGAAATGTGTTTCGAGAAAGACTTCAAAATAACCTCTCTGCAGATAGCACAAGAATGCTTATGCTAGAAATCTTGGCAGAAATTGAAGAAGTTGGGTTCAACGAAGAATTATTGAAATTCAAGGCAGAAATTTTAGAAGAAGTCCACAAGAAAGCAAATGCCAATTTCCAAGAAAAATCTTACCAAACAGCGATTGGCTTTTACCATGTTTGGAAAGAATTTAAGCCTTTAGATTTGGAATTTTTGAACACGAGAATCTCTCTTTGCTACAAATTTTTGGGAAATAAAGTATTAGCAAAAAAAATGTTTGAAGAAATGATTGGAGAAGGCTCCAACACAATTTTTGCTCACTTCGAATTGGCAAAACTGGAAGAGACCCAATTTCAAGATCTAGAAAATGCCATTTACCATTATGAAAAAGCAAGTGAGAAAGTAGTCGAAAGCTATATCAAAAGATATGGAACAACCACCTACGGACTTTACTTAAATCCGACAAAGCAACCCGAAATTCAGTTTGAGATTTATTTAGGAAAAGGGGAGTTATACAACAAAATGGGGAAACATAAGCAATGTATAACTGCTTGTAATTGGGCAGCTGAAATTAGACCGAATCAGCCACTTCCACATTTCATAATAGCAAAGTCTGAGTTGGCCCTCAACAGCCAAGCAAATGCCTGTGAGGAAGGAAATATTGCGTTGAACTTGGGATTTTCAGGTGCAAAAGAATGGTTAGTGGGAATAGGTTGCGTGAATTGATACCTGATGAATATACGCATTATAGGCCTGTAGCCAACACCGCAACTGGCAGTCCACGTTCAGTTTTGGGGAAAGGAAACCGAAATTGAATGTGACACTCAATACAGTAAAAGCTTGGAGTATACTACTATACAAAAGTGAAACTGTGCCTGTCAGCGTGACCCGGTCAGAACCCGTTCCACGGTGGCTGTCAGTTCTGACAACTCTCAGTAGGATCGGATGGCCGATGCCATTGCTCTCAACTTGTCAAATCCGATACGACCTGTAGCGGCTCCGATGCGACTCCGATGCGAGGAAAGTGAAAAATGTATAGTAGTATGGGTTTAGACAAAAGCGTTCAGACTGCCAAAGCACTTCCAAAAATTGGCGATATGTAACTAATTGGACTCACTCTTAGGAATTAATGGTGAGTTTCGGGAATATTACTTTCTGCTCATCAATGAACAATCTACCAAATTCAACAAAAAAAATGTATCATGTAACATTAGTTATAAACCCCAAAAGTACATTCAATATAAAAATACTATATATTTTGATGCGTATTATTTTGTGAATTGGATATAGAAAACTATACTTACCTTATTAGCATCCCAAAAACAGAAAAATGAGCAAGTTAAGAGTAACACAACAATACGGAAAATTGAGCGAAGAACTCAGAGAACAAATCAAGTTGGTTTATCCTGACGGATATAAAGATTACCTAACTCGATTCCCAAATAAAGAAGGAAAGCAGATTAGCGCACTCCGCTTTGAAACAGACGAGAAGATATACCTCATCAGAATGACTTTTCAGCAGGCAATGGATATTGTGGAAGCCGATGAGGATTTTGATGACAACGGAACCTTGAATGAAGATGTAAAAGATGATTACGAAGAAAAATATTCGGAAGTAGAATATCTCTCCGAAAATGAAAACTATGAGTAATTTTAAGGATTTATAGTTTTTCTTTGATAGAATTTCAGACTCACTTCTAGGAAATGAGCCTAGAAAACGTATTTTTGCCCAAACCGAAATCAATAGCAAGAAAATGAGTGTATTAGTCAATAAAGATTCAAAAATAATTGTACAGGGTTTCACAGGCTCTGAAGGTTCTTTCCATGCGTCTCAAATGATTGAGTACGGAACAAAAGTAGTTGGCGGGGTAACTCCTGGCAAAGGCGGTTCCACTCATTTGGACAAGCCCGTTTTCAACACGGTAGAGAAAGCCGTACAAGAAACTGGAGCAGATGTTTCCATCATTTTTGTGCCACCAGCATTTGCTGCCGATGCGATTATGGAAGCAGCTGATGGAGGAATTAAAGTAATCATTGCAATCACGGAAGGAATTCCTACGAAAGACATGATGAAAGTGAAGCATTATATTGCTAACAAAGATGTTACTTTAGTTGGACCTAACTGCCCAGGCGTTATCACTCCAGGCGAGGCGAAAGTTGGTATCATGCCAGGGTTTGTTTTCAAGAAAGGAACAATCGGAATTGTTTCCAAATCTGGAACTTTGACTTACGAAGCAGCTGACCAAGTAGTGAAAGCTGGTTTGGGTATAACTACTGCTATTGGAATTGGTGGAGATCCAATTATTGGAACTTCTACAATGGAAGCAGTTAAGCTTTTAATGGAAGACCCAGAAACAGAAGCAATTGTAATGATTGGAGAGATTGGCGGAAGTATGGAAGCTGATGCATCTTACTGGATTAAAGAACACGGAACGAAGCCTGTAGTTGGTTTCATTGCTGGTCAGACAGCACCTCCTGGACGTAGAATGGGACACGCTGGTGCAATTATTGGCGGTGCAGAAGATACGGCAGAAGCAAAAATGAAAATTATGGGCGAATGTGGAATCCACGTGGTTGATTCTCCTGCTGACATTGGAGCAATGATGGTAAAAGCCTTGAAAAAATAAAGATAGTTGTAGAAACGTAGTATTGCTACGTTTAACTAAGATAAAAAAATGCGTTCCCAAAATCGGGAGCGCATTTTTTTATGGAGTAAATTCATGTATTTTGCCAAAAATACAAACATTTTATTGTTTGTTTTCTAAGGAATGGGAATCAAATAAAATGCTACTTTTTCTCTCGTTTCTTTTTGGTTCGGGACCCGTTGGTCTATTCTTCGTTAAAAAAATATGCGATAGCGATGCTATCCCTTATTTTTTTGCCTAGACTAGCTAAGGAACGGAAATTAAATAAAATGCTGCTTTCTCTTGTTTATTTTTTGGCTATTCTTCGTTAAAAAAGTGTGCCGTAGCGGTGCTATACCAAACTTTTTTGCCTAAACTAGCCTCAAAAATAAACTGCGACAAAACACGCATTTATTTATTCTCCGTTCCTAACGTAGCCCGACCTCATAAATAAACTACGATAAAAAAGTAGTTTATTTATTTCCCGTTCCTAAGTTTGTGCTCATGCTAGAATTAAACTCTCCATATTCAAAATTCATTGCTCAATTGCGGAATACTGCTTTCCATTTGGGAATAAGGTTAGATTTTTTGGATTTGGAAACCATTCAAGTGCAAAATGGCTACGGGTTTGACTTTGGGAAAATTGTTTTAAACTCGGAATCATTAGCTGATTCTGCTAAAATGAAAGCTGAGAATTTGCTGTTCATGAATACCGAAAAGGTAGAGCTTTGGCAAAATGGTGAATTAGCAAGCTATGCAGCGTTCGATAATTTCATTTCCAATGAACGAATTCAAAAAAGTATCCAAAATAAATTCTTAACTAAAACTTTCCCCAAATTCGATAAGGAAAAACAAGCCTTTTTTTTTGTTGCCAATAAAACAATTGAGCACAATAAGGAACAATTTCAAAAAACGCCACCAACCAACCAAGAGTTCCATAAAGCAGTTGGCAAACTGCTGTCTTACCTTCGGAAATATCTCAACCCGCAATCCAATAGAAATGATGTAATTGAGCTCGCAAATCTTCATACGATTTTCAAACTGCTGTTTCAACTTCAGCCGAATTATGAAAAGTCATTAAATGGAAATTGGGTATTTAGGCAGTTTGAGTTGGTTTCAGAAGTATTTTCTTTTGAGGAATTAAAAGAAAATACTTTTTTATCATATCTTGAAAGTGGAGATTCCCAGCTTCTTAGAGCGGTTTTGCAAGGTGTTCAATCCTCCGAAAAATATGGACATCGAATTGCAAACTTTGAAGAGTTAGGTTCTCTAAATAAATATGCAAACCCAATCATTGATAATGAAGAGCGTGAAGCAAATAAATCTAAAAGTGGAGGTTTTGAGCATGAAAATATTTTATATGTCAATTTCCAAAACTCTGCATCTGAAAATGGAAAGCCTTCTCGATTTTCTCCTTTGCTTTCTGATTACTATTTATCGCTATCGCAGGAAAAGGAAAGCCTTTGGCTGAATCCCTTTATGGTTTCCAAACCTGCTGAAAACGAAAACAGTTTATTTAACTCCAATGATTTTGAACAAACTATTAGCCACGAACTCAGCAAACAGTTTTCATTGATTATAGGGGATTTCCGAACTCCTACGCAAGAGAAATTTGAACGTGGTTACCAGCAAGTTTCGGAGATGTTGGAAGTGGAGATAAAAGAAGTCTTCGGAGAAATTCCAACCAAAATAGCTACGAAAAATTGGATGAAATGGTTGGTTTCCTCACTCCAAAAGCTGGAAAATCAAGGTTCAGTTTGCTTTCTGGCCCCGTTGGATTTAGCAGAATCGGAGAGTTGTATTTCGGTTCGATTGATATTGACAGAGTTGTTTGGGGCAATTGGAATCGAAAAGTATATTTCCGCTCCGAAGCCTTACGCGATTTATAAGTTAAGCAAATTTAAAAAAGCTTCGGGTGGAGTAGGAGAGAAGCTAGTTGATTATAGTGTTACAACAAGTATGAAAGTTCAAGATATTGACAATCAGACTATTGGGTTATTCAATTTGCAGTATAAATCTAGTTGTAAAGCATGGTTAAGCCAATCTGAATCTCACTATTTCGATCAAATTCCCCTTTTGAAATCCAAACAGAATGAATTTGGATTTCATTTGTTTGAAGACAAGAAAGTGGATGAGAAATTGCCAAGAATCTGTTTCCAAAGGAATGCAAGTAATTATTATTTTATGTGGAATTTGAATGAAACAGAAACTACTCATCAGTTCCAGAAACTCACTCCAAAAGCAATTTTCTATTTCCGAAAACTCTATGAAGGGCAATTGGCAATTCCCAAGTATTTATCAGCCGAAATTCTACTTGGAGAATTAAAAGAAATTTCTCGATTCAGCAAGCAAATGCCTGTTTTGCAAAAGTGGAGTGTACGCCTTTCCGAAAAGTTGCTAGAAGGGAAATTAGAGAAAGTTCCGATTTCTAATTCTGTTACTATTTTGCAGGAAATTGAGGGTTATTCAGAAAAAATTAAACGACTCGCAAAAGGAGCAAATGAGCGAAAAACCACTTTTGCAATTATGCAAAAGCATTTGCGAAGCATGAAAGTCGAAATTGAGCAACAGTTGGAAACTGAAAAAGAACTTTCCGAAAAGTTGGAAACTGTGCAGGAAGACACAATTTTATTTTACATTTATGCCGTTTTGCAAAACCCTACTCTCCAAGAAAAATACCGCAGAATCCATCAGAACTATTTACCCAGAGTGGCTTTATTTACTGATTTTTGGACTTGGAGCAAATTGGGGAAGGAACTTGTAGAAAGCTTTCAGCTACTCAATCCAACCAAAGAAGGAATTGGAAATTGGGAAAGTGAAGGAGAAATTGAAATACAAAAGCCTACCTTTGATAGTAAGAGAAAAAGATTGTTTTCTGAGGGGAAATTAGTGCTCAGCGAGATTCCCGAACAAGTATTTTTGCCGAAGTTGGGAAAGACTCTTTTGATAAAGCATTTGTTGAAACAGTACAGCCAGGCTTCATCAAAATCTGAAATGGAGAAAATGATTCAAATTTGTGTGAATTATTGGCAGGTTTTGGAGAAAATTCGCATATTTAGTGAAAGCACGGCTCCTTTTTACTTCAATTACAATGAACAAATTTCCTAAATTTAGTTTGCCACTATTGGCTTTCGTTCTTTTGCTCGGAATAGGGCTATATTACTTCGCTTTTGAAAGAAACGAGAATGATTATTGGATGTTTCTACTTCCAGGTGCATTGCTGAATTTATACTTCGCCATAAAGAAAAGGTAGAATAATTTGAAAATGCAAAAATGGAATTCGATTTGAAGGTTTTAAGATGTGAAAATGAACTTTTCTACTCCAAAACTATAGTTTCAGATTTCTAAATTCGCTACTTCATTAACTCGTCATTTCTAACTTTACTATTTTTCCAATTTGCCACCTTACCATTTGAACCATGTCTCTACTTTTTGAAAATTTCGCCTCTTGGAAAGCTTACTGTAAAGAGAAAAAAATGCCAATTTTCGAGCCTGTTATCGAATACGAAATTGAGCAGAAAGGACGCACCGAAACCGAAATCCGAACGGGTTTAATGATGGCTTACCAAGTGATGCGAGAAGCAGTTCAGACAGGTTTGACCGAAGATATGACTTCTCGCTCGGGAATGATAAATAATGGAGCGAAGAAAGTATATAACTCCAAACTGCATGTGCTTTCCCCAGAATTTACTAAACTGATTTCCAGAGCTTTAGCAGCAAAAGAAGTAAATTCTTGCATGGGTAGAATTGTGGCGGCTCCCACGGCTGGTGCATCAGGAATTATGCCTGGCGTTTTGGTGACTTTGCAAGAACTCCACCAAATTGACGATGAGAAAATGATGGAAGGAATGCTCGTTGCCGCAGGAATTGCCTTAATTATTGAGCAAAATGCTTCGTTGGCAGGTGCGGTGGGAGGTTGCCAAGCTGAAACGGGAAGTGCAGCCGCCATGGCTTCTGGTGCGGTGGTTCATTGTTTGGGCGGTTCGGTTGACCAAGTTTTTAATGCGGTTGCTATTACAATTCAATGCATGCTGGGCTTGGTTTGCGACCCTGTGGCGGGCTTGGTAGAAGTGCCTTGCGTAGTTAGGAATGCAAGTGCCGCTGCTATTGCCAACTCCTCGGCACAAATTGCACTTGCCCAAGTAGATGCTGTGATTCCTGTAGATGAATGCGTGCAGGCAATGGGCGAAGTAGGACAAGCAATGGAAGACCGCTACAAAGAAACTGCCTTGGGCGGTTTGGCGGCAACCATGACGGGGAAAAAAATTGCCAAAAGTGTACTGATTTCAGATATTGAAATACTGGAAGAAGATAACTAATTGGATAATGAGTTAATGGGAGGTGCGATGATTGGTAGTATTCGGCTATGGTATGGAAGCTGGAAATATAGATTTATAAATACCATGTGAAAGTTTAATCAAGAGGAAAGAAGAATGGGTAAAGCTATTCAAAAAAAACTTCAAGTTCACAGGTGAGGAAATTACCAATTAATTTCTGATGAGTTCAGGGTATTTGAAAGGAGCGCATGAGAAAAATACCCTATTTATGAGAAGGTTTGGAGAGTAAGCGAAAGTGGAGGGAATAAAAGAAAATTCGGTAGTACTCGATTAAAGTATGAAAGCTGTTTTTCAGGTTTATTGAAGAACTTGAAGCGCTTATTTGGAGTATAGAGTAAGATTCTGTAAATCTAAATCTGCACTTTCCGGCTTCCATACTATAGTCGGACACTACCAATAATTCAAGAATACTCTTTAATCGTTTCAAGCATTTTTTTGGAAACAGTTTTTACAATCTCTTTGGCTTCATCTTCATAAAAGAAGGAATTGTAATCTCTAGCTTCCTCAAATACAACGCTCGAATTCATTTTGACTTCCACCTTGAATTCTGAATCGCTCAAACTCAATGAGCAAACCAAATTGAAATCTGTTTTTTTGGAGGCGGATTTAAGGGAATGCATCTTTTTAGTCCAACTGAAATTGGAAATATCATAGCTTCTCAGTTTTACAAAAAAAGCCTGCATCGTTGTTCCAGAATATAAATCAGCAGTTGGCATATTTTCTTTATCTCCTTTAATGTTAAAAACGTAATTCTCAATATCACTCTCCACAAAGAAATCACTAAACTTATCCATAGCTTTATCTAGCTTACTCCAAACCTCATTTTCAATATGCTTGAAGGTTTCATAAGCTACTTTTGGAGATTTGAAGATGCGCTCTTTGGTCAGTTTGTTTCTCTTCAGAATGGCAATTTCCTTGTCTAAATCATTTTCTTCCTCAATACTTTCGCCTTTAGTGGCTTTTAAACTTAGTTCTAAAGACCAAATTAATTGTTTTTCAATGTATTCCATGAAAGCCAATAAATATCCAGCATCCGCTTTCTGTAAAGCAGTCAAATAGCTCTCCTTATCTTCCGATTTGATAATTACTGGTGGGTAATTGTTTTTGTACAGCACGTAATTCATCAATAGCCTAGAAACCCTTCCATTTCCATCGCCAAAAGGATGAATAGAAACAAACTTATAATGAAATTCTGTTGCTAATTGAATTGGGTGCATTACAGTTTCTTTTTCTTGATACCAAGAAACAAGTTCTCCCATCAGCAGAGGAGTGTCTCTCACACTCGCATATTCATGCACCTCTCCATCGCTTAATTGCACACTATTCGGAGCTAATTTGTATTTCCCCACTTCAATTTTCATTCTTGTAGGACTACCGTCTGGCGTAATAGC
>JBLIFI010000159.1:0-9350 GCA_047633715.1 Flammeovirgaceae bacterium | reverse complement strand
AAGTAGCTTTTTTGTTGGATTGGCGAGAACCTCCACATTATTTCAAATACACATTTCCATCCGTAGAAGCTTCTTCTGGGGAAACCTTCCATTATTTTGCTCGTCTGATTTATGTCTTTATTTTCCACATTTCTCAAAACGTCTGAACCATGATTATTATTGATTAGAAAGATTTGCCGTAATTTTTCAATCTACACCCTGCAAAAAAAATCATGGCGAATCTAGTAAATCCTCTTAATCAAGGTTCGCCTTTTACTGCCGAATGATAAAGTTTGCTTGGCAAGATTGAGTAAGAAGCAGTTGTCTTCCCCGCTCCGTTGCAACCTGATATGATGAAGAGCCTTTTCAGAAGTGATTTTCTTTCAAAAGTGCTTTATTGTTGCATCGCATCTTTCTGCATTTCGGCTAATACTTCTATCACTCTTTCCATCTCGATTTTTTCTGTAATGAACGAATTGAGAAGTTCAAAATGTGTTTCTATAGACTTTATATTACCTTTAATTATATGGTCAATAGATTTTTCTGTCAACTCTAGGTCATCGTAAATTAAACTAGTTTTAAAACGTATTTCTCCATCATCGAAGTCCATTTCAAAACCTCCAAAGAACAAAATATAATTGAGCCTCAGAATAAGTTCAGCCATTGAGCTTCTGAGCTTTTCGGGCACGTTTACAGGATATATACTCAAGAAGATAATTTTCTTGTCTTCTAAATCTACATCTAATATACAATGAAAAGTACCTTCTTGGGTACGCATCCCAAATGTGGCTATGTTTTGACTTTCTTCTGGGAGTTGGTATCTCCATTTCTGCTTGTCAAAATATTCTAGAAATTGCTTAAACACTTTCATAACTTCTTTTTTGAATGTTTGAAACCAAATCTGCCGTTTCAAAAAGATTGTATATGTTCGATTTCGGAATGGATTTCATTTCTGTCCCAGATAATAATGGAGACATTTCCCTATCTGCAAATGAAAAATATGAGAATATTTTTGTGCTTAATCTAGTTATGACTTTTTCTTTATGATTTTCTAGTGAAAAATCGTTGTAAGTTTGAATAGCAATGTTTTGATAATTTTCATGAAAATTTTTGAAATAATCTTCTGCTGTAGCTCCTTCAAACTTTCTACTCGAAATTTGATTTATATCATTTTCGATAATATTTTTTGGAGTATTCTTGAGATAATCATCTAAAAACTCCATTAACTCTTCGTGAATTTGTGTTTTGTTATCCATGAGACGGAAATGTTTTTACATGTTTGAAAGATACTAAAATGTCACTTTCCTTATCTAATAAACAAATGATAAATATTGGATTGAGATTTATGTGATTCGTTCTTCCAGACACAAATCTTAAGACCTCTTTTGGTTTAATACTCGTATCGATTGCTCTTATAAGTCGATAGCGAAACTGATTTTTACTTTTTAAAAACTCAATATAATGCCCCAGAGTCCAAGACTTGGTTGTAGGATTTATGTCATTTAATTTAGTCATAATCGCTTGAAAGTTCACCATATCAATTCGATTTCCTGCCAAATCAAGAGACGTATTTGTATTGAGTTCTAATTCAGCTTCAAATATATAGTATTTCCTCTTGTAATTATTCTGCCCATGTGAATGCGCAATTCCAATATTATTATCCCAAAAATAGTAGCCAGTACCTAAGAATTTATGTTTGTCAGGTTCGTTTTCCACATTCTCCGAAAGAAATGGCCCATTTATCTCAATTTCAGACGTCAAGCCTTCACTACTACATGTATGATGCCCTATAATTTTCATATTCTCTTATGATAAAAAAAGTATCTATATCTATAAACACAAGTATATTACAAAATCGTTCCGCTAATAACTATCCTCTACGCTTCATAAACCGTCTTCACCAACGCATCCAACCCAGCATCAGTCACAAAATAGCTCATGTGGTCGCAGGCAACTTCGATTTTTACTGGTGGGAATTCCCGCATTTCGGAAACTGCCTTGATGCTTTCCAACTACCTCAACCACTCTCCAAAATTCCCCGAATGAATCACTTCAAGTGAAGCTTCGGGATAGGCTTTTGCCCATTGAGTTGGCGTTTTCACATGCTGTTCTTTCCACTTGAACTCATAACCAAACAAAGAACCACCTCTTTCCTCCACCCAATCAATTTCTTGTTGCTCATACGTTCTCCAAAAATAATTATTAGAGGAGATTCTTCTGTATTCTTGAAATTTCAGCCTTTCGCTAATCATGTAATTTTCCCAAAGCGCACCAATGTCATTTCTCGCTCGGGTTGGGTTAAAGTTGGCGATTACCGCATTCCGAATACCATTGTCCAGAAAGTACCAACGAGAGTTTTTTGTAATCTCCTTTCTCAGATTCCGACTAAAACCTTCTACCTTATGGAGAATAAACACTTTGCTCAGTAAATCCAAATACTTTTCAACCGTGTTTTTACTGATTCCCAACTGACTTCCTAGTTCCTGTATTGAGACCTCTCCGCCAATCTGAAAAGCAATTAAACGCAACAAGTTGAATATTTTTTGCGAATTTTTAATGTTTTCATAAGCCAAAATATCTTTAAGCAAGTAGGCACTTACCATTTCATTTAGGTAATCGGCTTTATCGGTTCTGTCTGCCAAATGGAGTAATTCGGGGTAATTCCCATAAACTAACCGCTCATGCAATTTGTCAGGTTTGGAGATTACATTTTCCACCTGATTATATTCATTTTCAGACAATGCAAACAGGTTGAAAGTATATTTTCTTCCTGTCAGCGGTTCTCCAACATCCTTATGGATATCAAATGAAGATGAACCCGAAATAATGATTCTCAATCCTTCGATTTCATCAATCATCAACTTTAATTTCGAGCCAATTTCGGGGATTTTTTGTGCTTCATCAATGTAGAGAAATTTGTATGAGCCTAAAATTTGCCTATAATTCTCAATACTTCTTTTTGCCAATTTATCGTGAACATTAATATCTTCTCCGTTCAGAATGAGAATAGGCTCATCAATTTTATCAAGAATTTCCTTGACAAGAACCGTTTTCCCCACTCTTCTTGCCCCAAAAATGATGACCACTTTGTTTGGTTGTAGTTTCCGAAGAACATTTTCTGATAAGTCTCTTACTAAATAATCCATAATTCCGTCATTTTCTTGACGCAATTTAGTAAAACTCAGTTATTGAAGCAAAATTTAGTAGTTTTCAGATTCTAAACTTATCGAATTCGACAGGTTTGGAATCTGCACATTATTTCAAATACACATTCCCATCCGTAGAAGCTTCCTCTGGGGAAATCTCCACCACTTTTCCATCTTTCATGGTAATGATTGGCGTTTTTTTGTACTTCTTGAACTCAATCATTTTCTTGTAGGCGATTTCCTAACCTTCCATTATTTTGTCTGTTTGATTTTTGTCTTTATTTTCCATATTTCTCAAAAAGTCTAAATCCTAATTTCTATGATTACACAGATTTACCGTAATTTTTCAATCTACACCCTGCAAAAAAAATCATGGCGAATCTAGCAAATCCTCTTAATCAAGGTTCGCCTTTTACTGCCGAATGATAAAGTTTGCTTGGCAAGATTGAGTAAGAAGCGGTTGTCTTTCCCGCTCCATTGCAACCTGATATGATGAATAGTTTTTTCAAGATGGATTGATATCTAGGAGCAATTAAGATGTTTGCTCTTCATAGTCTTTCTTATCAGAAACATCATCCTCATTATCCGAAGTTTCCCCATCAACAATATCTTCATTGTCATTGAGAATTATGTTTTCAATGTCTTCAACGTTTATAGTTTCCTCTTCTAGCTCCTCTTTTACTTTTTCGTAATGAGATAGTGTAAACAAAAAGCGAATCATTTTTTCTGTTGATTTTTTCTTGTTATCAACTACTTCCATCTGCTTTTCTACAAATTGTTGTAGGAATTTGAAAGTTTTTATTATTATCTCCCTTTTATCCTTTTCGTATATTTCTATAATATAATTATTTACGTTTATTTCATCTCCTCGCTTAGATTTGAGATATTTAGTAAATGCTACTTTGAACAAGGCTAGTAAATGATAAATATTAGTCTTGAACATCTCTTGGTAGGAGAATGGTGTTACCTCATTGACTGTATCAAACACATAAAATGCACATAGCATATCTTCATATGAAGTATCAGTATTAAATATTTTTTCGTACATACCATCTTTATGTTCACGATGTGAAATAAAGTTCAAATCCTTGCTCAATCGACTTCTTTGGCTAAAATTTTTGATAACGCTCACGGGGTCTTGTAAATGATAAGCTAAATAGGCATTAGCAAATACATAGTTAGGGATTTTTCTCACGTTTTTTGGAGTATTTCGAAATTCGTCCCGTCTTTTCTCATACCAGATACCTGTAGAATACGAATCATTTTGTAATCGTATTTGAACATCATCATTTGCACAAAAATCTCTATCCTGCACAGGGTTTTGAGAGTTAGTGAATCTTGTAACATTCATATCGAAGTCTTTCCCACCAGATTTCAAAAGTCTTAATGTTACCAAGGCTTCACTATCCATTTGTACTCTCTTGGTTGGAGATGCGTTTTTATAAGCCTTATATATTGAATAAACAGTCTGAGCTCCATTGATAACCTGCAATCCAACTAAAGAAATTTTTTCTGCTTTTTTACCGATTGCAGGTAACAGATAAGTAATCGCAGTAATTCCGTTGTTATAATACCAAAAATAAGCAGGGTTTTCTAGAGCCGTTTTTTCTATCTGCTCATTGAATTTAGACTGCATAAGAGGATTCCGAACATTTTTATAAAAGAGTTCAAATCCATATTTATCAAATAAGTTATATATACTGCTTGGTCTAAGCAAGAGCATGTAAGCCTCAAACGGTTTCTCAATTTTAATAATGTTGTTATAGCCCTGTGCGATTTCTATACTAATAGGGCTTTCTTCTGGGTTTTGGTATTTTTCTAGTGGATTTAGTGGTTCTATTTTTTTATACACCCTATCAATGTAATCAGTTCGAATCCTTCTGATATCAATAACCTCAAAACTTGTTTTTTCGTCATTGTCTATGAAAGTTTTGATATTTTTATCTGCTCCACCATTATATTCAGATAGACTTAAAAATATGAATTTTACAGAACCATTTTCTTTTAAATGTTTATCTAATTCATTTAATTTTTTTTCTAATTTTTGATTTCCAGTATTTTTCTCTCCTCTCAAAACAGTATTAAACTCACTAAGTGCTTTTAATATTTCATCTCTACTTGATTCTTTTTGAGAGTTCCTCTCATTATTCCACTTAGATTGTACTACGTAAAAGATTCTCTCCCCAAACTTATCCTTTCCATCAAACACAATATCACAGGAAAAATCATCATTTCCTTCTGTAATAAAGTCAGAATAGTTAGATTTTTTTCCGTAAAACTCTAAAAACCATATTAATAAAACATATGATTTTTGATTAACTAAAGATTTCTCATGCTTTTTTAAATAGGTATCATTCTTATATTTTTCTAATAGCTTTTGTAACTCATTATCAATCGTTTTATAAAAATCAGTAGTTGTCATATTCTTCTTGATTATTTAAGGGTCAAATATAAATAAGACTATATTGGTTTCTACTATTATATGTAAAACCTTTGATAACTTTTCCTACGCCTCATAAACCGTCTTCACCAAAGCATCTAACCCAGCATCAGTCACAAAATAGCTCATGTGGTCGCAGGCAACTTCGATTTTTACTGGTGGGAATTCCCGCATTTCAGAAACTGCCTTGATGCTTTCCAGCGCCACGGCAATGTCATTTTCGGTTCGGAAAATCAAATCGTTGAGAATGACCGATTCGGCTTTGTTGCCAATTCCCGCAATAATTTTCTTCATCATGCTTTGCACTTCTTCATCCTGCATTCTTGGGATTTTGGAAGTGTTTCCGCAGATGATTGTATAAGGAATTTTCGGGTCGTAAGAACTTCCGTTTAAGTCTTTGTAGAAATCAGATTTTGCATTCATCTGCCCCAAAGTGATGAACAAATTATCACTTGCTTTTTTGAGCAAGAATGAAAGTGGAGCAAGATAAACCGAGGCAATACTCACTTTCCCCATCACAAACCCAATTGCCACTTTCGACCAATTATAGACATCTGACCAAGCAGAACCGCCATTTGGTGTGCCGAGCTGAATTAAATGTTGCACCATTTTGTCTCCGCCTTCCTTCTCAATCATCCATCGGGAAACCAAACCACCCATAGAATGCGCCACAATATGAAGCGTTTTTCCGTGTCCTTCTCCCAATCCAACCGCTTCTAAACGCTGTTTGAACAAGCGAGCCGTTTCCTGAATCTGCGTATTCAAATTCTCATAATCGAAAGTCAACGCCAAATCATATTTATCACTCAATCTAAACTCACTTCCATCTTCCAATTTCATCACGCCCTTGCGCATAGATTTGGTCATATCTTTGGTGTCGCCAATAATTCCATGCACAAAAACCACCACCGCTTTCGCCTTGGCAACTTTGGCTTTGATGTTTTCCTTATCTTTATTGTACTCCAATTCCTCGCCATCTTCCGAGACAATTCCCTCTTGCAAAAGCGGATATTCAGTTTTGATTCCAATTTTCTCCAACACTACTTTTTGGAAGAAAATCTTGATAGAACCGCCTAAACTTCGAGTTCCTGCTGGAGTGGGTTCGGGGAGTTGGTCGATGTGAATTTGGATTTCGCCATTTTCCGATTGCGAGGAAGTGCCCAAAGGAATGAAACAACCAGTTGCTTCATCGAACCCGATTGGCAAAATCATTTCATTATCTGCCAAATCAGCCGATATTGCCATTTGTAATGGGTCGGCTTCATTCACAATACTCGTGTCTTGCACATCAGATAATTCCAAAATGCTGAGTGGCGCAGAATTGCCCATCGCATCGTTCAAAGCCATTGGCTCAAAGCTCGAATTTCCTGCCAAAGCGGTCGGGCTGGATTTATGTGCCTCTTTTCCCACCGCACGAGTCGCCTCTTTTTGCGAAGCCAAGTTCACTTTCGCCTTCAAACCCGAATGTGGTTTAATGGTTATTTTCTGCATTTTCACTTCATCCTCCGCCAAATCCATACTTTCCAGCGGTCGGATTGTGGTAATATGAATGTCTTTTACAGTCCAATCTGCATAATTCTCACTCAAATCGTCATCGTATTCATCGAAATAATCTCTGCCTTTCTGCTCCTTTCTGTCGAGTTCCAAACTATCCAAGGCATAACTTGTGGTGCTGAATTCCACATTGCTGACCAATAATTTGAGCATAATGCTGGCATCGGTAATTCCCCAACTCGTGTATTCCGAGCGCACAATGGCAGGAATGTAGTCGAACACTTTTCCCTTGCTATTTTTCCGAGTTGCGAAAACTTCTTGCCCAGGTTCGAGTCGTTGAACTTGCAAAAGAGTGGTGTTGATTCCGAAATCGTAGGAGAAGAAAAGTAAGCCAAAATAGAGGGTTTCCTGCCCATTATTTTTCAGTTTGAGACGGAATTTCGGAGCATTCCATTTCTTACTTTGGGCATCGAATTTGTACTCCAAAGTAACTACTTGCGAAGCATCCAACGCATTTTCCTGCGCCACAAAACCTCTTCGGCTGACTTCTGTAACTTCCGTCAACTCCACACCAATTTCACTCTGGTCAATTTCCGTATCAGGATTTGACAAAACATAACCACTTTCCCAAGTCGCCACATGCATCAATTTCTCCACCAAATCCTCCGCAGATTCTTTGCTGTAACCATCAATTCGTTTGAAAAGCGGTTTGTCATCTCCAACATTCACTACATAATACTGATTTCCCTTAGCGAGAATCTGGTATTTTGCTTTATCGGAGCTTTCGGTAACAGATAAATAAGGAAAATCTAAAGTTTCCAAAGCAGATTTTGCAAATGCAATTCCCTCCGAATCTCCTTCCAAGTTGAGTTGGATTTCGACTGGTTTCACGGGAATTTCTGTAATCTTGGCTTTGTATATTTTGCCAGAATCAGACTCGCTCACACCTTCCAATTTCACAGTAGATTGCTTTGCGGAAACATCCAAAACACTCGCTGTTCCAACCGCTTTTTCAATGTTTGCCAAATCCGAAACCGTGGCACTTTCGTCAAAAATTGCCAGTTTGGTGGTGGAGTTATTGGTAGGAAATGGAATTCCGTGCAAGCCACCTGCTTTCATAATCCAGCCTTCTTTAGCATCGTGCTGGACTGTGAAATAGTCTGCTTTTGGTAAAATCGCTCCATCCAAAAAAGATACTAATTTATCTTTTTCGTCTCCACTTCCATTTGCCTCTAATTGTGGATGTTGCTCATTTACAGTATTATACACTAAAGTCTGCGTCCGAGTCATCAAATCCTGATAACTCAAATTTCCTTTCGATTCTCGTAAAACTTTCAACAAACTGTGTGTAAAAACTCCACCTTGCCCTAATTTTTCTTTATCATTTTCTTTGCATTCATCCTCACTTATAGGCGACAATTTACTCACATTAGTTTCCTTCGCAGTCTCATTGTCTCTCGATGCGGCCAACAAAATATGCTTTCCAACAGGAACTATAATTTTGCCCGATGCTTCATCAACTTGGTAGTCTTTAAATCCAACAAAATTCTTGAAAGGCAACTCCTTATTTCCCTGTTCTGCCATTCTTGAACGAATTTTAGAATCAGTTTCTCTCGTTCCAGAACCCGAATGGCAGCAATCGAACAAGACCACAATGTGCGGGTTGGATTGGGAAACTTGCCAAATCAGATAACCCAATTCCTTGCTTGTCAAATCAAAACCACCTGCCGTTCGACTATCGTAGCAAACCATGGTTTCCATCATTTTGTCTGGCTCAGAATGCCAAAACTCTTTCGGAGCGGGAATTTGCGAACCATGTCCGCTGTAATGAATAAATACAATATCGCCCTCTTTGGCTTGCGTCAAATGGGTTTGGAATCCATCAATAATATTATCTCTGGTGGCTTCTTCGTCTTTTAGAGCCTTGATATTAAGTTTGAAATTGTTGGCGTCAAACCTACCTTCCAAATAGGATTTCATGGCAAGCATATCGTTCACACAACCTCGCAATCTGTGTCTTTCGATTGGATAGTTGTCAATTCCAATCATGAGGGCAAATACGTTTTTCATAGTTTGAGTTGTTTAGGTTTTAATCTGATTTATGTTGTTCTTTCAATGCTTCTTCAATTATCTCCAAAGCTCTTTTATAAGTAATTCCATTTTCTTGCTCAAAACAAAGCAAGTGATTCTCTTCTGTAATTTCGAAACTGGGAATCATCCCAACTTCATTTTCTATTGCCAAACATTTGATATTGATTGTTTCTCCATAGGCTGGAATATCAGTTTGCAAC
>JBLIFI010000158.1:0-9357 GCA_047633715.1 Flammeovirgaceae bacterium | reverse complement strand
TTTTCAGTTCTAACCAAAACCCATGAATGCAACTGGCTGATAACCAATTAAATCCCAATATTGGGACAGGCTTTTCGGAAATTCACTCGGAATGGGCAGTGGGAAATGTCGGTTATACTATCAGCTTCTTGTCGCTTAAATAGTATAACTCTTGGTACTACTTACACCTTCCTTTTAGATGTCTTAGACATCTAAAAGGAAGGTGTAAGTAGTTTAATAGCTTTTCTAGTGTTAATAAAAAATGTATGAAATTCACTTCAAAGTAGATATGTATTTGCTCATCTAGCTATACCCACTCATCTAACAAAACTATAAAATTAATTCCCAAGTAATATTCTTCATGTTATGAAAAATATTACTTGGGCTTCTTATTTCTAAAACAACCCTTCCAATTCCTTCTCCAACTCCAATAGCAATTGCTCCTCCGTAAGCTGTTCTACACTTTCTTCAATGGTAGCTTCTTTTTGGTGGAGTTGGTTGGAGCTTGCTTCTTCCCAAACAGCTTGTGTTTCGATTTCTGTAGTGCTGCCTTGTTCCAAATTTTCAAAAATGTATTGAGAGAGTTGCTTGATGTTTGTATGATTATAAAATAAAGTAGCCTGCATTTCTATCCCGAAATCTCTGGAAAGTTCCTTGGCAAGGGAAATCCCCATGAGCGAGTCGATTCCCAAGTTTTTAAAATCTTGCTTCAAGCCAATTCTCGATTTATTTGCCTTAATAATTTGCGCCACTTTTGCTTTGATAATATTTTCAAGCTGTTTCAGTCCCATTCCTTCGAGCTTCAGTTTGTCAGGTTGCTTTTGCATATTTGCCGTTCTGAGTAGCTCTACTTTCACACTTTCGGGAATCCCCAAATCTTCTTCAGATTGCCTGATTCGAGCCACAGACAAGTTTTGCCCTGTATCATACACATGGTGTGCGTAGGAAAATTCCTGTAATTTCAGTCTTTTGATTACACAGATTATCTCATTCTGTTCACTAAAGAGTACGATATCCGCAATAATGTGTTTCTTTTCTGACTCATAGCCTCTCCTACTTTTGAGGTGTACCCAAATAGGTTCTCCATAATTCGGTTTCCTCAAAAATGTAGCTCGTCTAATAGAAGTTACTTTAAAACCAACACCCTGCTTCTCTTTCGGGATTGTCAGTAAAAGTGCTTGGAAACAACCATCCATCAATGAAGGATGGATTCCATATCTTCCAGAAGTGTGAACGATGCGTTCATCTGGTTTGAGTTTCAGGAACAAATCATTGCCAAACTCTAAAACTTGGCTCACGCATTGAAAGTATTTTCCATAATTGATGTTCAGCTTCTGATAAGCACCATAAAAATCTTCCTTGGTCATTATTTCCTTCGCATTATGACGACTCAATAAATTCACATCCAAGTCTTCTGCATCTTCCAGCTCATCCTTATCTACCAAATCCTTTACTGTGCAACTGGCACACTCCAACCAATTGGCATCTTCGGAAGGGAGATAGTAGAAATTCACACTCAAAAGCTGAGGTTGCATAATCTTCACTTTCAATTGCAGTTGGATAGATTCTTTTTCAAAAATCTCAATTCGTTGAGTAAAGCTTGGGTTCTCAACAGCAAAGGTTTCATTATTTGGAAAAAGGTCATTTACCGCTTCATGAATCATCTCGAAATAGATAGAAACTGGTAACATGAACTTCCCCTTAATCAGGTGGTCTTTCAGAAAAGGAAGGCGGTTTGTATTCAGGTTGACTTCCCAATAATGATTGGTATCACTATCTGCAATGCGAATTTTCCTACCAAGCAAAGGTGATTTTTGGCTAATTTCAAACTCCTCAGAATTATCTTCTATTTCATAATGCTCTCTATGCCAAGGATATGTAGGTAATTCTACAAATCTATTTGTGGATGGGTAAAAGGCTTTCCAATTTGGGTCGTAGCCATAAGTGTAAAGTTCGGCAAGTTGCTTGATAATAGTTTCTTGTTCTGGCAAATCCCGCAATAATGATGGCAGAACAAGGAAGTCAGAAATACCATCTAAATTCTCTTTGATTGCCATAGACAACACAGGATGCGGACTAATTTCTATAAAAGTAGTGAAGCCATCTTCTGCCATTTTTGTAATAGCATTTCCAAATTGAACAGTATTTCTTAAATTTTCCGTCCAATAATTAGCATCCAATTCACTTCCATCCAAAATACTATCTCTTACTGTGGAGTAAATAGAGGTATGACCTTTTTGTGGATTGACTGGTAATAGAGCTTGATACAATTTACCTTTTACCTCTTCCATCTGATAACTATGAGAGGCCACATCTACTTTAACTAGTCTAGCAAATCGTTCGGTCTTTTCTAGTTTAGACAAAAGCTCTAAAATACTCTTCTTATTACCAGATAGAACTGTAGAGGATTTACTGTTATTGACAGCAACCGAGATTTCACCATCATACTCATTACTAATCTGTTGGGCTTCTTCTAGTGTAAAATCCGTTGCTAACATCGCACCTTTTCCGCTCATCTCTTTCATGAGCCTGCTTCTTGTGCAAATCACATTTATGGCAGAATCCAAACTGATAGAGCCAGAAATATAGGCAGATGCAATTTCTCCCATACTGTGGCCTACTAAACCGTCAGGCTTTATACCCCAAGAAATCCACAATTCTGCCAAGGCGACCTGAATTGCAAATAAGGCAGGCTGAATAATATCCAATTGTGAAAAATCAGACGCTGTTCCATTTAAGAGAATAGACTCCAAGTTCCAACCTACATATTTGCTAAATACTCGATTTGACTCTAGGATACTCTCCCTAAAGATTTCCTCTTTTTCAAATAAGCCTCTTCCCATTCCAATCCATTGAGCGCCTTGTCCTGGAAATACAAATGCAATTTTACCCTCATTCTTTTGCAAGTTTTCAGAAGCCTCGAAGTCATCTGCGCTATCTACCACTTCTTGCAATTGTGAAATTATTTCTTGCTTATTAGTGCCAGAAAACGCTAGTCTCAATGGAAAATGGGAACGTCTGATGGAAGCAGTACAACACACATCAAACAACTCTTTTTGAGAATCGCCTACCTCTGTTTGAAAGAAATTGATATATTTTTTGGCGTACTCCACTAAAGAGTATTCTGATTTTGCCGAGAATGGAAGAATAAACGATTCTCCCTTGGAAAGACTAACAGTCTGGTTAATGAGTGAGCTTTGATATTTTGAGTAAATATGTTCCCAGTTAACATCAAAGCCATTCAGGTATAGCGCAGACAAAAGGTTTTGAATGGCAATCGTATCAGTTTCCTCCCTATTCAAGCTATAGAGTGCAACCGCATTTGATTGATTCAGTATGAATATTTTGTTTAAATAGAACCGCAGGACAGGATGTGCAGACAATTCTAAAAACAAGTTTACTCCTTCTGAAAGCAATTTTTGAATAGCCTGCGAGAATAATACTGGGTTTCTGATGCTATTCGCCCAATAGCTTCCATCTAAATTAGACTCATGAACATACTTGTTCAATGAAGTTGAAAAAAAAGGAGTTCTCGGAGGCAAGGCGTTCAGTTTACCGATAGACTCCTCCATTTCAGGCATAATTTTATCCATAAAAGAGCTATGTGCAGCTACGTGAACTTGAATCAAAGCCGCTTTACCTCCTTTATTCGTTATTTCTTTTACGATTCGGTCAATATCACTTCTCTCTCCAGCAATATTTGTAGAAGTAGGAGCATTATAGCCCACTATCTCCAAACTTTCGTAGTTACTAATCAATTCCTCCGCCATTTCCTTAGGGTAATTGATTACTGCCATACCCACATGTCCAGCGGTTGACTGCACCAAACGACTATAATGATACATAGATTTGACAGCATCTTCCAAGTTAAGCATTCCAGAAATATGAGAAGCAGCCAACTCTCCAATACTATGTCCTAAAACGACATCAGGCTTTAACCCCCAATACTCATAAATGCTAAATAGAGAAACTTGAATAGCGAAAGTGAGTGGGATGTTTATAGAGACATCTTCCAATTCCTCCTCGCTGACTGTGTAAAGTTTATCCGAAATACTCCAACCTGAAAATGATTCAAATAAGTTACTGCAAAGGTCCAACTTGTTCCGAAAAATCACTTCATTTTCATATAATGCAATCCCCATTTTTGGATACTGTCCTCCAAATGGGGCAAGCACGAATGCTGTTTTGGGTTGCGAACTAACTTCTTTATAGTATTTATCTCCTTGATTAGCAATACTGTCACTTAGCTTATCATTCAAGCTTCGGAAAGAATCAATTTTGAATGATATTCTGTGCTTTTTATTATTATCGTTATGGATAGTAGCAACCTCCGCACACAACTCTTTGAGTGTTTTCCTTCTCGAAATTGATTTCAGTTTCAATTTCACATTTCGCAGAAAATCCAAAATACCCTTATCTGAATCAGCAGAATAGACAAAAAGTTCATTGGACTCATCAGAATACTCTTCTAAAACAATATGGCAGTTTGTACCACCCCAGCCAAACCCACTCAATCCAACCCGAATGGGTTCATACTTTGGCAAATCAATAGTTTCATTTTCCTTTTGAACTTCTATCTTGTACTCTTCGAGGGGAATAAATGGGTTCGGAGCATTGAAATGAATGTTTTTTGGGATGATGTGTTTATTCAAAATCATCAAGCCCTTTATCATGGAGGCTATACCTGCCGCTCCTTCCAAGTGCCCAATATTAGTTTTAACCGAGCCGACTTTGAGTGGGGCAACTGTTTCTTCTCTATCTTCAGTAAGTACAGAAGCCAGCGCTTCCATTTCTATTGGATCTCCTAATCTAGTACCCGTTCCATGAGCTTCAATATAATTGACCGATTCTGGTAATATATTAGCTCGCCCATAAGCCTCTCTCAATACTTTTTTCTGAGCTTCTACATTTGGAGCAGTCAGTCCGTTGCTGTACCCATCATTGTTTACAGCACTTCCTTTCACAATACCTAATATTCTATCTCCATTCTTTTTAGCATCAGAGAGTCTCTTTAGCACAATTACGCCTGCACCTTCGCCTCTTACATAACCACTTGCATCAGCATCGAAAGTCTTGCATTTCCCATCTGCAGAAAGTCCACCAAACTTGGAAAGTGCCACATAAGTATCTGGATCGAGCATTAGGTTAATTCCCCCTGCAATTGCCAGCTCAGAATCATTGCTTTGTAAACTTTGACACGCCAAATGGATTGCTAATAGCGAAGAGGAACAAGCGGAATCAATCACCAAACTAGGCCCTTGAAACCCGAAAGCATAAGAGACACGATTGGCAACAATATTTGGAGATTGCCCTACGGCAGAATGTTGGTTTACTGGAGCGTGTTTTTTCAGTCTAATTCTCTCAAAATCATTCCATACAGAACCAATAAAAACTCCCGTTTTGCTTCCTTCCAAATCTTGATAGGGAATGCCCGCATTTTGTAAAGCCTCCCAAACTATTTCCAAAATCACTTTTTGTGAAGGGTTCATTTCTATGGCTTCCCTCGGAGAAATATCAAAGAAAAATGGGTCGAAATCATCAATATCACCTTCTAAAAAAGCGCCATACTTTGTATTGGTCTTTCCCTCTGCCTTTGGATCTGGGTCGTAGTAATCAGCCATGTTCCATCTAGATTTTGGAACTTCCGACACGGCATCTTTACCCGCAATCATGAACTCCCAAAACTCCTCAGGGTTATTAGATTTAGGAAATCGGCAAGACATACCCACTACGGCAATAGGTTCTTCCAGCGTTTTATATTCCTTCCTTCCTTTGTCGTTGTTTTTTTTAGGGTTGGATAGATGTTCGCCAAGCTCATGGATAGTTGGATAACCAAAGAAAAGGGTTGGAAGAAAATTACCTCCAAATTCCTGCTTCATTTCCGCAGAAAGTAGGGTTGCCCTTGCCGAATCCAACCCATAGTTTGAAAATTTCTCATGCTCACTAATTTTACCAATTGGCAAATTCAGAATTTCTGATAATCTTTTCTTTAACCATTTTTTTATCGATGTTTCCATAGTTCTCTAGCAGTTTCTTATTCAGATTAAACTTCAATGAATCATTACAGTTTTTTATCATATCAGGACAACCGCACCTAATTTAAGCGATTTAACCCTAGTTTTCTTATGGTATAATTGTTATACGAAAATACTTATATATCGTGTTAAGTAATATTTTATAATAATCGCGTAACAATCAAACTAAGTCTTTAAAAAAAGAAGATAACAGTTAGGATCTAATATAATTAGAGATTTGCTGAAATATTAGAAATCAAAACTGTATAAAATCATTCAATAATTACGTTTTAAGAGAATATTGAATGATTTTACATCAAAAAAGTGCTTTTTTTGATGCGTTTACCCTGTTTATCATATAGTTTAGAACCGTCTCTGCAAGTTCAAGACAGGCCTAAAAACTCTTTTACATTATGCCTCACTACTTTTCAGTTTACCAACCTAACTTTTAATCAAAAAATATCAAACCAGTTTGGCAAGCAAAAAAATCAATCATTTGCTAACAATCCCAAAACCTGTTTTTTTTATCAAAAAAGCACTTGTAAATAGAAAATATAAATCCTAGCTTACGTAGGATTGGTTATAGCCAGAATTCTAAAAAACAAGACAAATGCATATAAAAAAGTTAAATGAGTTGCATAACAGCGAAAACTCTATTGTTTACAAAGGTATAGAAGAAAAGAATGGCAAATCGATTGTAATTAAGGTTCTTAAAAACGAATTTCCCTCAATCAAGGAAATAGCAAAATTCAATGAAGAATTTGAAATAACCAATAATCTTAGGGTTGATGGAGTACGAAAAGCTTTTACCAAATACAAAATAGATAACAGGCATGCGCTTTTGTTGGATTTTGTTGAAGGCAAATCTCTCCGAGAAGTCTTAGATGAAAAAAAACGACTAGAGATAAATGAATTTCTTCTCATTGCCATTGGGCTCTGTTCCATATTGGAGAAGGTTCATGCCAAGGGCGTCATTCACAAAGACATTAACCCAAGAAATATTCTTATTCAGTCTGAAAACAATGTTAGTCTAATAGATTTTGGTATTTCATCGAAAGTGCGTAAGCAAACCCAAGTTCTTGAAAGCATTAATAAATTGGAAGGAACTTTGGCTTATATTTCGCCAGAGCAGACTGGCAGAATGAACCGATCGGTAGATTATCGTACCGACATTTACTCTTTAGGAATCACATTCTATGAGATGCTAACAGGCGAAATGCCTTTCAAGGGAGAAGATTCGATAGAGCTAATTCACGCTCATATTGCAAAAGAGGCTCTGCCTGTCAACGTTCTCAAATATGGCAGCATTCCAGGTGTTCTTTCTCAGATTATTCAGAAAATGCTCGCAAAAAATGCAGAAGAGCGTTATCAAAATTGTTACGGGCTTAGAAAAGACTTGGAGAGATGTGAAAAATCACTCTCCGAAAATAATCAAATTCCCGATTTTAAAATTGGCATGCAAGATTTTGCTGACCGATTTCAAGTTCCTGAAAAACTTTATGGAAGAGAATCCGAAATATCTTCTTTGCTAGACACTTTCAGAAACTCCACCCTAGGCACTAAAGAATTAATGCTAGTGAGTGGCTATTCAGGCATTGGAAAAACGGCTCTAGTCAATGAAATCCACAAATTGATTTCGGAAAAAAGAGCGTATTTTGCTGCGGGCAAGTTCGATCAGTTCCAAAGAGACATTCCGTATAGTGCAATCATTCATGCCCTGAAAGATTTTGTAGCACAAATTCTTACGGAAAGTAACCAAGATATTGCTCAATGGAAACGAATTATACGAAATGCTTTAGGAAACAATGGCAGGGTTATTCAGGATGTAGTCCCCAATTTAGCACATATTGTAGGCGAACAACCTGAGATACCAGAATTAGGTCCTGCAGAAACACAGAATAGGTTTAATTTAGTCTTCCAAAATTTTGTAAGGGAAATCAGCCGTGAAGAGCATCCATTAGTACTATTTATTGATGATTGGCAATGGGCAGACATGGCAAGCCTTAATTTCTTAAAGCTCCTTTTCTCTGATGAAACTAACCAGTATTTGATGGTAATTGGTGCTTACCGAAATAATGAAGTGGACGAAACTCATCCATTTATCAAAACACTCAACCATTTCAAAGAAAATAGCATTCCCTACCAAGAAATTGATCTGCAACCTCTAAAGCAATCAAGTATTGAAAATTTGGTTTCAGACACACTCAAAATTGATAAGGAAAGTAAAGGTCTTGCAGAACTTGTGCATCTAAAAACACAAGGGAATCCATTCTTTGCCACTCAGTTTCTAGAAATGCTCTATGAAGAAAAACTTTTAAAATTTGATACAACAAAAAGCAAGTGGGATTGGGACTTGGAAGAAATCAAAAAGAAAGACATTACCGACAATGTAGTGGAGCTGCTCGCCAACAAAATCTTGAAGCTCTCCAAAACCACTCAAAAGCTACTAAAAGCAGCTGCTTGTATTGGTAGTGAATTCGATTTAAAAACCCTTTCATTCGTGGCTGAAAGAAACCAAAAAGAAGTCTTGACAGACTTGTGGGAAGCTGTTGAAGAAGGCTTAATAAAACCTATTGGAGAGAATTATAAGGCGGTTGGCGAATTGGTAGAAGACGCAAAAGCTTATTTCATCTTTCTTCATGATAGAGTGCAACAAGCGACTTACTCACTTATAAAAGAAGAGGTAAGACAAAAAACAAACCTAAAAATTGGCAGGCTAGCTTACCGTAATAATGATGAGGCATACATAACTGAATGGATCTGCGAAATCACCAATTACTACAATGTAGGCGCAGCATTGATTCACAAAGCGCAAGAAAAAGAATTACTTGTTGATATAAATTTGAGAGCAGGATTAAGAGCTAGAAAATCGACTGCTTATGAAGCGGCTGTGAAGTATTTCTCTATGGCTTTGAGTGAGTCTGGAAAAATTCCTTGGAAAACCAATTACAGCAGAACATTAGAAATCTATTCTTACTTAGCTGAATGTCAATTTCTAAGCGTGGCTTATGAGGAATCCGAAAAGTCATTTGATGAAATTTTTTCTCATGTAGAAAATATTTTGGATAAAGTAGATATCTATATAATGAAAATCATTCAATATGAAAGTGTCGCGCGTTATGCAAAAACCGTTGTATTGATAAAAGAAGTTCTTTCTATTTTAGGAGTTACTTTACCTGAAGATGACGATGAAAAAATGAAAGACTTCCAGGAGGAAGTTGAGTTTATTTCTGGCAAAATTGATGAGGTTGAGTCAATTGATAATTTCATGGATTTGCCAGAAAACACAAACCCAGAAGTAGAAAGAATTATACAGATACTTACTATAGCTTATGGGCCAGTTTATATGGCTGGCGATATGAAT
>JBLIFI010000157.1:0-9357 GCA_047633715.1 Flammeovirgaceae bacterium | reverse complement strand
CACTTCACGGAACAACTGAAGTTCCTGTTGGAGACAACATCATCAATTTCCAACGCCCTTGGAAGCGATTCACGATGTTTGAGGCAATTGAGCATTTCACGGGAATTGATATTTCTGAGATGAACGAAGCTGAATTATTGGCAACTGCCAAAAAACTAGAAGTTCCTGTAGATGAGACAATGGGCAAAGGGAAATTGATTGATGAAATTTTTGGAGAGAAGTGTGAAGCACAACTTATCCAACCAACTTTCATTACCGATTACCCTGTGGAAATGTCTCCATTGGCGAAGAAGCATAGAACCAAAGAAGGCTTGGTAGAGCGTTTCGAAGCAGTTTGTAATGGCAAGGAAATTTGTAACTCCTTCTCAGAATTGAACGACCCAATTGACCAAAGAAAAAGATTTGAGGAGCAATTGGAATTAGGCAAACGTGGCGATGATGAAGCGATGGTTTTGGATGAAGATTTCCTCCGTGCGTTGGAATATGGAATGCCACCAACAGCAGGTTTGGGAATTGGAATTGATAGATTGAGCATGATTATGACCAATCAGCCATCAATCCAAGAAGTTCTTTTCTTCCCGCAAATGAAGCCTGAAAAACAAATCCAGTATGCTTCTACGGAAGATTACAAGGCTTTGGGAATCAGAGAAGATTTAATTCCGATTGTGCAGAAACTGGGCTTGCTGACTATTGAAGATGTAAAATCTGCGGTTCCAAGCAAACTCTTTAACGATGTTTGCGGAATGAGAAAGAAGATGAAACTAAACAATGTGAAAAATCCAACCAAAGAAGAAGTAGAAGGTTGGATTAGCTGATTTGTTGATATGGCAATGCGAGGATTTGTAGATTCTCAACCATAATGAAAACACTTCATTGAAGTTGTCTTCACAAAGAATGATTCATACAAAAAGGCAGAAAGCTGAGGTTTATAAACTTCGCTATCTGCCTTTTTTTTGTTTGAAGGATAGTTGCAAATACTGTTTGAATGTGAAGGCTCTTTCCTACTGCATCTCATACATCACTTTTTAAATCATGAGAAAGACTATTTGATTTAGTTCTTTGATTTTTGAAAAACCCCACTTTCTATTTCAGAAAATGGGGTTTTTCAATTTAATAATTGACTATTCGTTTCCTCCTGCTCCGCTTACTTTCACTTCAGCTCTTTCCGTAGCGTTCACATGAGAGTTCTTAGCTGCATTGGCTTTCACTTTTGCATAGCCATCGGCTGCAATAGTCAAGTTGTCTGTTCCGCAGTCTGAAGCATTGAGTTGCGTTCGGTCTTGGGCGGAAATAGTCAAGTTGCGACTTACACCATATAAAACCATCTCAGCTCGGTCAGAAAGTGAAATAGTTAGGTTTTCAACTCCTAATTCCGCTTCGAGTTCTGCTCTCTCAGAGAGTGAAATTACGAGATTTTCAAAATCCATGCCTTTCATAAACCCTTCTGTTCTGCCTGAGAGTTGAACGACTTCCAAGTTGGGCAAGAAAACAAATATTTTAACATCTGAAGAACGATTTTCGCTGATATTCAACTCGTTGCCATGAAGGTTTATGGAAATATCTTCCATACTTTCTTTTGAACCAATGAGTTTCACATAAGCTTTTTCGGCTTGCAAAATATGAATGGAGAATCTCCCATCAGCCTTTATCAAGTTGAAATCTCCCAACTCTAGCTTCTTCACAAACTCACCACTTTCTGTTTCGAATTCTTGATTTTCACCTTTACAGTTGAGGCATTTCAAACCTTCTTTCTCGAATACAAACAGATTTTCGAGTTTCATATCTCGCTCTGTGAAGCCATTTTTATACATGGTGCTTCTTACAATCCAGGCGGTTTCTTCTGCCAATCTGAATGGTTGACCGTATGGCACGAACATATCCATGTGGAGTTTCTGTACTCTAAAACCTTCTCCGCTAGCCAATTCATAGCTTTTTGGAAAAATGAGTGTGGAGTCGTTTCTTAACTCAATTTCATAGTTCATTCCCTGCGTATTTTCAATGGCATTTTGTCTGGAAGTTCCTCTTGCAGAAAACTTTTGCACCAGTTCTACTTGTGATTTTTCGTAGCCTTTTAGTGTAAGTGTTACATCTGTAAAGCCTTCGGAGTAGGAGTTTCCTACTAACAATCGGAGTGGCGTATCGCTAGAAACTGCATAAGTGGTAATTTTTTTCTGTGTTCCCTCTTCTTTAAAGTTGGTGGCGAAGATTGGGAATGTTGTAAATGCTCCTACAACTCCAATTACCCAAACTCCTGTGAGCACCCAGCTTACCATTGGTTTGGCAATGTATTGCCTTGCAATGAGTGAAATTCCTAAAATCCCTACAAATATAATTGGAATCCATGCAGTGATTGCTCCGAAAATAACAGCTGAGGTCGGAATGGTGTTCCGAATCATTTCCACAGGAATATCATCTATTTTAACCATTCCATCAAAGCTCAATCCGAACCAAACTCCGAGCAGAACCAGCAAAGCAAAAGTTGCTATTGTAGAACCTAGAGCTAGCGCAAAACCAATAATCATGGTAAAAACTCTTGTGAGAAACCTGAATAGTGGCTTCAAATCTCCATCGAAATTACTTATGATTTTAGAGAACAATCGGAATGGAAAGAGTAATAATTTTGCAATTGGAGTTTCCTCATCGCCTTCTTTCCAGTTCAAACTATCCTTTATTTTCTGCTCAATGTTCTCCAAAGTGATTCTCTGCCCTTCCATCTGCATTCTTTCGGTCAAAGATTTTGCTTCTGGAGTGATTATCCACATGATGAGGTAGGGAATTAAGCCCACTCCACCCAAAATAGTTGATAACACAAATCCTACACGCACAATAGTTACATCAATTCCGAAATAAGCTGCTATACCACTTGCGACTCCACCCACTACTTTGCCTTCTGGGTCTCTGAAAAGATGTCTTACTTTTTCATCTTCTTCCAATTCTTCTGACCCAGGAATGACTGCCCACATAATCATATAGGAAACCAAAACGACTCCTGTGATAGTGAAAAAGCTGAAAAAATCGAAAAAGGAAAGTAAGAATAGCAAACGAACCCAAAGTGGGTCAATGTGGAAGTAATGTGCCACACCTGATGCCACACCACCAATCAATTTACGTTTCTCGTCTCGGTAGAGTTTTTTAGGAACAGCTGGATTGTGGTCATATTCAAAATCCTCTTCGCTTTCATAAGATTTGGAAGAACCATAATCGTCTGTGTAAGACTCATCTGCCACTTTATTGGCCGCTTCAAAATCGGCAATTGTGCCCATTGTTGCCATTAGGCTTTCCACGTCTTCCTCCAAAATCACTTGCTTTTGGTCGCTTAGTTTGGAGAGGAAGATTTCGGCAATTCTGTTCTCGATGTCGGCAATAATTTCTTTGCTGTCTTCGTAAGTCGAGAAGTATTTCGTGATTGCGTTCAAATAGTTTTTCAACGATTCAAAGCTGTCTTCCTCTATGTGGAAGATGATGCCGCCAATATTGATGCTTATATTTTTCTTCATGGTAGAAGTGTTCATGATTTCTGAAATTGAATAATGAGTTGAGTCTGGCTTGGCAAGTTTGCTAGGCTTGCTTTTTGGTGTTTGCCACAATTTTTTTGGTGGAGTTATTGAGTTCCAACCAAGTTTCGTCCAATCCGCCCAAAAACTCTTGTCCTTTTTCTGTGAGGATATAATATTTCCTCGGAGGTCCAGACTCGGATTCAACCCATTCGTAATCAACTAATTCTGCTTTGCGTAATCGGGTAAGAAGCGGGTAGAGTGTACCTTCCACCACCACCATTTTCGACCGAGTCAGTTCGTTCAGGATTTCTGAGGCATAAACTGTTTCTCTTGAAATTATACTTAGGATGCAAAATTCTAATATGCCTTTTCTCATCTGTATCTGTGTATTTTCGAGGTTCATCTTTCAGCTTTTTTTGGTTGGATTGAGCATTTGTCCGTTTCTGTGCCAAATGCTTGATGAGAGAAATCCAATTACCTTACCACAAAGCAAAAGAAGGTACTTTGTAATACAAACTAGCTATTTTTTATAATTTAACTATATGATTATCAATACATTAAATAATACATAAAAATATTTTAGCTAATTGAGTCGTGCTAAAACCTGATTTATACGATGTTCGGAAGCGATACATGAAAATGACGAATTGTTCGGAAATGGACAGGTTGAGAATGATTGTTTTGTGATTTGTTTCCATTGTGGATAAATTGCAATCCTATAGAAAATTGGAGGAGCTTGTTTTTACTTTCTGTATAGTAGTATGATGATTGACACAGGACTTGCAGGGTTTAAAAATAATGCGTGGGACACGCATTAAAGAATATTTCTTGTTGGCGTGTCTCACGCCAACCTCTTAAAAATGCAGAAATACCGTTGATTTGCGTAACTCCTAAAAGATTCTAACTTTCATTCTTTTACTTTACCATTTTACTATTTTTCACTTTGTACTTGAACTTATGAAGGTTACAGGTTTTACATTTATCCGAAATGGCATCAAGTTCGACTACCCAGTAGTAGAAGCAATTACCTCCATTCTTCCTATTTGCGATGAGTTTGTAGTGTTGGTGGGAAACTCTGATGACAACACGCTTGACTTAATTCGGGCGATTGGTTCTGAGAAAATCAAAATTCACGAATCTATTTGGGATGATAGCCTGAGAGTGGGCGGGAAAGTGCTTGCAAAAGAAACTGACAAGGCTTTCAGTAAAATAAGCGAAGACACAGATTGGTGTTTCTACATTCAAGGCGATGAAGTGGTGCATGAAAAGTATTTACCAGCTGTTTTAGAAGCCATGAAAAAATGGAAAGAAAATCCAGAAGTAGATGGATTGCTTTTTAAATACAATCACTTTTACGGTTCTTACGATTACTTAGGAGCAAATTCAAGTTGGTACAGAAGAGAGATTCGGGTAATTAAAAATAACAAGAATATATATTCTTATAAAGATGCCCAAGGTTTCAGAAAAGAAGAGGATAAAAAGCTGAATGTTAAACTGATAGATGCCTATGTGTATCATTATGGATGGGTGCGATTGCCTGAAAAGATGCGTGCCAAAGCATACAACTTCAGTAGGCTCTACAGAAATGATGAAGAATTAGCGAAGCGAGAAGTACAACTCAATGATTTTGACTATTCAGGAGTAGATGCTTTAAATAAATTTACTGGGACTCATCCAAAGGTAATGCAAGCCAGAATCGATAAGATAAATTGGGAGTTCGACTATGATTTGTCTAAAAATAAATTCCTCTTGAAACACAAATTCAAGCTTTTTGTGGAAAAATTGACAGGCTATAGGCCTTTTGAGTACAAAAACTATAAAATCATATAATTTCTACTAGGTTGAATATTCTCTAATTTAGTCTAAAATATTGTAATGAATATTCCATTTAAATAGAATACTGATTATAAGAACGTTGTTTTTTTTCTTAGTATCGACTATCTCATTTGCTATATTTCTACTTGTGTTAATTAATTTTACTTCAAATTATAGATGAAGGCATCCATCATTATATCTTTTTACAACAAAATAGAATTTTTAAAACTTGTTCTTTTAGGCTTTGAAAGACAATCATTTAAAGACTTCGAAGTCATTATTTCAGATGATGGATCTAGTGAGGATATTGTATCTGAACTTAACATAATCATTGAGAATAGTACACTAGAAATAGTGCATAATTGGCATGAAGATAATGGATGGCGAAAAAATATTATCCTCAATAAATCCATCAAAATTTCAAAAAGCGAGTATATAATATTTGTTGATGGAGACTGTATTCCTCACAAGGACTTTGTGAAAGACCATTTGGCAAGCGCAGAGAAAAATTTGATTTTGGCAGGTCGAAGAGTGATGCTTGGTCAATCTTACTGCAAATCTCTTAATGAGAAAGACGTTAAACTCGGAAAACTAGACAATTTTCCATTACTTGTATTAAAGAATTTTGGAGATGGTACTCATCTAGAAAAAGCATTTAGATTGCCTAAAAAAATGAGGAACACGTTTTTTAACTCTTACATAGAGAAATACCAACCAGGAGTTCTCTCTGGTTGTAACTTTTCTATGCACAAAGAAGACTTGATTCTGATAAATGGATTTGATGAGCGATATCTTTCTGCATGTGTAGGAGAAGATACCGATTTAGAGGTTCGCTTCCTCAAAGGAGAAGGACGAATAAAGAGAATAAAGCATGCTGCTATTGTTTATCATATTTGGCATCAGTTGCTTTCTAGGGCTGAAATCAAAGTGAATTTGGAGATTCTCAAGCAGAATATGACAAATGAAATAGCTTTTACCCCTTATGGATTAGAAAAAACAAATGAAAAATAGAAATATGGTTAACCTTCGAATAATGCTCGCTCAATAAAATTAAGCACATAGTTTACAAAGCAACTTTCCATAATTAGTTGTCGCGTTCTTTCCTTTACTTAAACCAATAAAATGAAAATTCTTTTTATAGGAACTGAAAAATATGATTATCTACAAGATTTAACTTACTCTGGATTAGTGAAAATATTAGGAGTCAAAAGAGTTATAGAGTCAAATTGGAATAAAAACTACCATATCAATCTCAAAACATATCCGAAAAATATTGGTTATACGCCCAGTTCACTAATTCCTTCCATATTAAATAGAAGTATTGATAAGCCGGATTTCTTATTTGTTGCCTCCAACCGACCTGATTGTATAAAATCCTATTTAGAAATTCTACCCAAGATACCTCCAACCACAAAGACTATTTTTATTGATGGAGGAGACCGCTCTGAAATTGGTGGCGATATAGTTCGACTTACCGGAAATGAACAATTGAGAAAAGATTTTTTGGAAACTCGCCCATTCGACTTTGTTTTCAAAAGGGAATATATCAAAGGCAAAGACTATCCTGCTAATGTAAACCCTTTGCCAATCAGTTTTAACTTCAATAAACTTCCAGCAAACATTAGCCTTAAAAAAAAATATGATGTGGCTTTTTGGGCAGTCGCTTCTCATGAGATTAGGGAAAAGGTATTTGACTTGTTGGAAAGCGAGTTCGACTTCTCGGAAAATGGCTCAGGAAGAGGTCAAGTTATGAAAAAGTATAAGCGAAAGGGCAATTTTTACTTCCGAGAATTAGCTGCCACCAAAATTTCGCTGAATTTCAGAGGAGGAGGTTGGGACACCCTAAGGTATTGGGAAGTTCCCGCTGTTGGAGCTTGTATGTTAAGCCAGAAATTGGATATGATTATTCCCAATGACTTTGTTCCAAATAAGCATATTTTGAACTGTGAAGATGACTTATCCGATTTGGAAGAGGTCTGTGAGTTCTATTTGAAAAACGATTCTAAACGTGAAAAAATTGCCAAATCGGGAGGTTTACATGCAAAAAAATATCACTCAGATATCGCGAGAGCAAACTACATACTTGATATTATTGGTTGTTCTGCCTGATAAATAGTTCAATCTACCAACCTGCCAAAATCACTTGCTCCAACTTATCCATTTGAAGCTTTTGCTCAAACAGTTTTGCGTGCTTTTGACAATTGGTAGAGATTTTTTGATATAAATCTCCATTTTCAGAAAGTAAGCTGATTTTTTCTGCCATTTCTTCCCAATTTCTATTATTCACAACAAAACCAGTTTCCCCTTGTTCAATCAACTCATGAGCCACAGGAATATCTACTGAAATGACAGGAAGCCCACTTGCCATTGCCTCAATAATCACAAATCCAAATCCTTCCCAATGAGAGCTGACCACAAGAATATCCTTGTTTTTGAGGTAGTTGGGAATATCTGCTACAAAACCATCCAAAATCACATTTTTCTGTAAAGCATTTTCGATAATTCCACTTTCCAATGCCTTCCTTAAATCACCTTCTCCAGCTAAATGGATTGCAAAATCCAACTTCTTTTTATTCAGCTCACTAGCCAATTTAATCAAACCCATTTGTCCTTTCTCTTCCGATAATCTCCCAACATTACAAATGCGTAATGGTTTGTTTGGTTCATTTTTTTGCTTGCCAAATAATTTGGTTTCAATTCCATTGTAAATTACACTTACTTTTTCTGATGGAATTTGCGAGGAATAATTCTTGAAACTTTCTTGGTAAGTGTGGCTGGAATTTACAATAATGTGGGTTATATATTCGGTTAATACTTTCTTATTTATGAAGCTTTTTTTGATTGCCGTAGGAGAACCTCTCCGATAAATTAGTTGTTTTAAACCTGCTTGTGTAGCCGCAATTGCTCCTAATTTCAAATCGGCAGAACCATTCATTATAATGGAGTCAATCTTATTCTTTTTTAGAAAAGCAGAAAGCTTTTGGATTTTGAAAACGTTGGTGAAAGACAAGTTGCCCACATTTAGAGAGAAAACTTGTATTTGTTCCGCTTCAGCCCTTTTTTTTATTTCACTCTCCAGATTGGCAATTATCCAAACCTCATGTCCACAAGATTTCATGGAAACAGCTGCTTGCAAGTGCCATTTTTCGCCTCCTCCCCAAAATTTTGTACTGTTGAAAAAGCAAATACGAGCCATTTTATAATTATTAGATAAGTTTTGTGAATTACGAAAATAGAGTATACAAAAGCAAAGTTAGTCATGTTAACATAATAATGTTATTTTTTGAAATTCAACTTGAAATTTAGGCTTCAAAACATGAATTATTCTGCAATAGTTTATTCTCCCTAAAGCAAGAAGACCCTTTAAAGCTCTATTACTTGCCATATCCTCACACCAGAGTAGATGCACAAACAGCGAAAAATAAAGATGAAAACCTATAAAAATTAAACATAGAGTTCTGAGAAAAATCCCAGAACTCTATGTTTAATTTTTATCATTGTAGAACTGTATCGCTATTTCAGGACAAGATAGAATAAGCCATAAGGCGCTACCTTTATATATTAACGTATCCATTTACTTCTCCTGCTTGAAAGACTTGAAATTATACCTCAATGTAACCATATAATAGCGGTTCAAATTTAATGATTCTGTTTGCTGGAAGCTGTATTCGGTATAGGCTTGTTGCACGCTTTGGTTTTGGTTTAGGAGGTCAAAAACTTTGAGGGAGATTTGTAATCTATCATCTTTCAATACATATCTGCTGATTCCCACTCCCCAGAGAGAGAAACTAGTAGTGATATCATCGTTGAGGTAGCTATAATATTGCTGGGAAAAATCGCTTTCCACCTGCCATATTTTGGACACTCGGCAAACCAATTTCACTGATTGTTACATTTTGCTGTGTTATCCAAAATCAAACAGCTATAATGTTGATAATCAATAATTTGCATTTTTTTATTCTGAAGCACAAAAAAACATACTGTGTAGATTGATTTTTCATAATTCAAGTAGGTAAAAAATACATCACCATACATATAAGTAGCT
>JBLIFI010000156.1:0-9416 GCA_047633715.1 Flammeovirgaceae bacterium | reverse complement strand
TGAAATCAATTATTGATAGGCAATGCACCGCCATGATTGCCCGAGACAAATGGGGACATCTCACTCGTGAGCAAAGAGATAAACAGTTCACAAGAACGGAATGCGCAAGATGTGAAGCCATCATAGACTTGACAGAAACCAAGGTCAGCAATTTGGTTTATTGCAAATATTGCGAAACTCTTTTCGATAAATTTGGCTATGCGCTAATTGATTCCGAGGAGTATAAAGTCTGCCCCGAATGTGGTTATTATGGGCGAGTGCAAGATTATTACGATTTCCAAGCCTACAACGTTTATACTGATTCAGAATTCTCTAGAAGGAAACACCATTGTTGCGATACATGTGCACACCGAATGTTTCAGAGAAATTTCTGGAAAAACATGTTATTCATATTCGGAGGTGCTGCTGTTATTTTAGAAAAAATACGTTCCCGAAGAACTAGAAATCCACTTTATAAAGATTTGCAAAAGGCCAATTTGTTGGCGCAAGAAGGAAGCTACAAAGATGCGGATGTTCTTTACCAAGAAATTATTTTGAGGAATGACCGCCATCCAGGGATTTACATGAATCATGGCAAAATGTTCCTTGAAGCAGGGGAACGAGAAAAAGCTGCTTTTCAATTCAAAAAATCATTAGACTCTTGTAGTAATTACTTACCCACTTTACGAGTTTTGCAAAGTAATGTGGATTTAGATATGGATTCAATTGGGTTTGATTGATAGTAAAATTTGCAGATTTGGAAATGTGTGAGTTTGGAAATGAAAAAATACGTAGTGCTGTTTTAGTTGTTAATATATTGAGACTTGCTAAGTCTGAGCAATTTAGACTTCTGAGAATCCGCAACTTTTATAACTCTTAGTTAGAGAGACTTAGCAAGTCTTTGTAAAAAGGACGAAAAGTATTCTCTTTTCTGCCATCAACACGAGTCAATTCTTCATTTCTAATTTCTTTACATCTCCAAATCATCAGGAATATCCTCCACTTCTTTAATTGCCCTTTCTACTTCGTGCTTTTCAGGTTTTTTGCCTGTGAAAAGCCAAGTGGCGTAAACCTTAATGGCATTTCCAAAAGAAAGTAGGAGTGGCAAGAATAGTAAAGTCAAGAAAGTGGCAACTGTAATTCCGTAAGCGATAGAGATTGCCATGGGAATCAGGAATTGTGCTTGACGACTTTTCTCGAAAAGAATCAATGGAGCTAATCCTGCCACGGTAGTCAATGAAGTCAAGAAAATTGCTCTAAATCTGGACTTTCCTGCCTGTAAAAGTGCTTCATCGAATTTCATTCCATCCTTTAGGAAGCCGTTGAATTTTCCAATTAGCACCAAGCCATCATTTACCAAAATGCCAATTAGGGCAATAATTCCCAAGAAAGAGAGAATGTTGATTGGGAAATTGTGAATCCAATGTCCCCAACCGACTCCAATCATGCTGAAAGGAATCATGAGCATGAGTAAAAGTGGTTGGCTATAAGAACGGAAAGTAAATGCGATAATGGCATAAATCAAGAACAGAATAATTGGGATAATTGCTCCTGCTGAGCTTGTTGTTTTGGTAGCTTGCCTGTTTTGTCCTTCATATTGGTCAGAAACAGTTGGGAATTGCGCCTTAATATCAGGCATAATATTCTCTCGAATATCAGTCAGAACATCGGTGGCACTTTCTTTATTATCCTTTAAGTCAGCTTCTATCCGAATCTCTCTTCTGCCATCTAGGTGGCTGATGGAAACTTCGCCACGTTCGATTTCATAGCTGGCAATTTCCCGAAATGGCACTCGATTTCCTGTGGGAGTTACGATGCGCATATCATCTAGGTTGGAGATAGAAGAGCGTTCATTTCGTTTGTAGCGCACCCAAACCTTAATCTCATCTTGTCCACGCTGAAAACGTTGGACTTGCCTTCCGAAAAATCCGCTTCGGATTTGGCTCATCACTTCGTTCAAGTTCAATCCTAACAAATAAGCATTGTCTTTTAGTTGGATTTTGATTTCCTTGATTCCCGCAGGGTCAGTATCTGTAATATTGGTCAGTTTTGGGTTGGAGCGAAGTTCTTCTTTCAAAGCATCTTTTGCCCCTTTCAAATCATTGATGTTTTCGCCAGTCAATGCCACGGAAACAGGTTTCCCACCAAAGCTAGAACCTGAACCATATTCCAACCTTTCCACTCCATAAATTTCACCTGCTTGTTTTTCAATGGCATTCGAGATTTCCTGAGAAGGGAAGCTTCGGGCTTCTCCAGGCAATAAGTTTACCGCTAAAGAAGCAGTAGAAGTTCCTGGGCCAATTTGTTTAATTACGTTCTCTACTACGTCCAAATTGCCTTCCTGTTTTTTGGAGTACTCTTTATTGACCATCCAAACAGCATCTTCAATTTTGGAAATAATGGAATCGGTAATATTCTCATTCGTTCCCTGAGGCATGCTTAATGAAATCCGTACTTGGTCGCTGGCAATGCTCGGAAAGAAAGTTACCCCGATAATTCCCCCGCCAATCGCTCCAATCGTAACCATAAAAAGTACAATTGGAATAACAAAGCCTAGAAATTTATTTTGTAACAAAAATGCGAGTACTGGGCTGTACAATTTGTCTCGCATCCAGTTCATGAAACTGTCTGCTTTTTTGTTGAAAGCATAGGTTTTTTGAGTGCGAGAAAGTGCTTTGGAATGCGCCAAGTGAGCAGGTAAAATAATCAATGCCTCTATCAAGGAAATACCCAAAGTCAAAATCACAACTGTGGAAACTTCGCCAAAGAATTCTCCAATTCGCCCTTCTAAAAAGAAGAAAGTAGAGAAAGCGACAACCGTGGTAAGAATTGCAGATATAATTGGTGGAATTACTTCCATTGTTCCATCAATTGCGGCCTGAATGGGTTTCTTTCCCATCTCATAATGATGGTAGATATTCTCGGCAATTACGATTCCGTCATCCACCAAAATTCCGATTACGATAATCATTCCGAAGAGTGAAAGCACATTGATGGTTACATCGAATTGACCTGCAAAGACAAACATTCCAAGAAATGCTACGGGCAAACCAAATCCAACCCAAAGTGCCAAACGGGGTTTTAGGAAAATCGAGAGAAATAAAACTACCAAAAGAATTCCCTGACCTCCATTTACTGCCAAAAGCTTTGTTCGTTCCCGAATAGTTTGCGAACGGTCTGAAGTAACTTCCAAACTTACTTTATCGTGCGACTCATTGAATTTCTCAACATAAGCCAGCGTTTTGTCTGCTACATCCAACAAATCTTCGTTGTTGGTGGAGTTTACCGTAATTTCTACCGAAGGAGCGCCATTAAACATGGAACGATTGGGTGTTTCCGACCATTTATCGGTGAGTGTGGCAACATCTCGCAAGAAAACCTGATTACCAAATTCATCTGAAAAGACTATGATTTTATCAATTTCCGTAGCGTAATAAGCTCGGTTTTTCGCTCGAATCAAATACTCTTCTGCATCGGTTTTTACCGAACCGCCCGTTACCAAAATATTGGTTCGAGCTACTGCATTTGAAATATCAGCAAAAGTCAGATTGTATGCACGGAGTTTCGATTCTTCTACGGCAATTTCAATTTCCTCTTCAGGATAACCAGAAATGACGAGTTGGGAAATTCCATCGGTATTCCGCAAGTCATTCTCAACTTCTCGGGCAATAGATTTTAGCGATTTGAGTGGAATGTCTTTTCCCGTAACCACAAAAGTAACTGCTCTGTCAATGGTCTCAACCTTCTGAACTACAGGAGGTTCCATGCCTGTTGGGAAAGAAGGAACTTTATCAACTGCATTTTTTACATCTTGCGTAATTAAGTCAATATCGTAACCAGGAAGAGTTTCCACCGAAATGGTTGCCGAATTCTCAGAAGAAGTAGAAGTGAATCTATCCACACCCACAATTCCTTTCAAATTGTCTTCAATTTTCAGAACGACTCCTTCTTCCATCTCGAAAGGAGAAGCGCCTGGATAAACCACGGAAATCCGAATGAGCTTGGAGTCCACCAAAGGGAAGAATGAGGAACGCATTTTCAGCGCACCAACTACCCCAAAAACAATAAATGCCAAAATCATGACATTTACCGCAACAGGGTATTTTATAAAATAGGCTATGAGTTTTTTCATGGGAGAATTGGCGCAGTATTTCTTTTACTCGAAATCGCTTTTAATTGAATCAACAACTTTGGCTGTCCATATATTATTAGAATACAAAATATCTAACACCTCATAATTTGGCATACGCTTCATGTCGTTTTCAAACATGGGTTTAGGTTTACGTTTAGGTTTAAGAAGATAAGAATCGTACCTATTCTTTATTTTATTTATTTGCGATTCTTCTGCACCTGATACTCGTACTATTTTTAGGTGTTTTTCCTTTACTGTCTTCAGTATCACTTCTAATATATTCGATACAAAATCAAATATATTATGACCATTCAAAAATAGTAATGATTCAGATTCATCTATAGAAAACTGTTCGGATAATCTATCCTTCATTGCACGAATTTGCGTTATTTCTGTCTCATTAAGTTCATTCTCGAACGTTGTTACTTTTATGCTAACTAGCCTTTTTATTGTATCGAATATTTTTTGTTCCTCTCTTTCTCTTAAAAAATCTTGTTTAGCTTGTTTTAATATCTTTTCTAAAGAGTGTTTGCTAAACAAACTTTTACCCAATGCTTGGCTCTCTTGATGGCTGAAAATCCAACAGTATAGAAATGGACTTAATGAAGTAGATAAACTTTTGAGGAGACCATCAAAATCATAAGAGATTTGAGCATTGGCTTGGCTTATTTCTTTTAGCAATTCATTCAAAGATTCTGTTAGAATATGATAGGAGTCCATGGAATATATCCAAGTATGGTATATATACTGTTTATCGAAATACCAGAGTTGTTCCTTCGGAGTATACAGATATTCAGAATCACTATCTGTGCAAATAAGTAATCGACTGTCTACATAATTTACGTATCTTTTAATTACAGTAGATCCTTTTTGTGGTTCGAGTGGGAAAAATACTCGATGATGCTTGCCAATGGCGTACTTTATAATTCTTTCCCAAAACAGATTGTCATTAGAGTCTTCCGTCAGAACGGTAATAGAGAAATTTTCGGCAAAAGCTTCTGCTTTAATCCTCAGTGCAATCTGCTCTGGTTCGTTTATTTCTTCAGCCATGCTCTAATTCTGTTTTGTTTTGAGTTTGTTCTTATAAATCTCATTTGGTTCTATTCCATAAAACTCTCTATGCTCTTCTATCGCTTTTATCTCATCAGTATTTCTTGCCTTTCCTAGTAATATGGAAAAAGAAATAATACCCGGCTGAACGCTTAGTTCGTTTGTTGATGCACTTATCTCTCGAATTAACTCTATTCCCTTATTGACAGTAGAAACTTTCTGTAGTAAAGCGTTTAGTGTATACTGGTTTGGTTTTACATGTGTTTTACGTGAGTATTTTTCCTCTCCAATAAAATCATATACTTTTTTTGCACCCTCGAAGTCTTCCATACGAGAAATCAGAATTGAATAAGTATAATTGTCTGGATAAATATCAGCTTCGTCTTTCAGAAAATCCAAAATCCCTTCTGCATCATTGATATTTAGAGCCGAATAGTTTTTTAGAAGATTATTATTGATTTTGTAAAGTTTATTTTCCTTTGCTCCCTCGAATGTCTCATAAGCATCTTTCACTTGAGACAATACGGATTTAGAGGTGTTATTTGCTTTGAGAATGTTTTTTTCAATAGGCTTGTCACTACAGATGTCTGAAAACCTTATTACGTTATCCTGCCAACTCGCATAGAATACAGTTGGTGAGTGTGTAGAAATTATTAACTGGCAGTTTGGGTTTAATTCTCTTATTTTATTTATCAAATGTCTCTGCCAAGAAATATGCAAAGAGATTTCTGGCTCGTCCATTATCAAAATGAAATCTTGTTCATTTTCAAGTAACACTGTCAGAAAAATAATAAGCGCCTGCTTTTCTCCTGAAGAAAGGAATTTAGGTATGATTTCTTTACTGTCATTAGTGATGAATAAAAATCTTTTATCATCAAATATCTTATTTCTCTCTCCCTGTCCAAACCATTCCTTTATGATTTTCAAGAAAATATTTTTCCTATCGTAAAGTTTTTCAATTTCCTTAAGCTTGTCTGCTCTAGTACTTCGGTCTTCTGACATAAAAACCCTCTCTACCTCTGTTGCAATATCTCTTTGATATTTTACAAATTTGCCTTCTAGCTTTGCTATTAGATAGTCTAAATAAGTCAAATTTGGGTCTGGGCTTTTCTCTAATACATCAAAAGTATCTATATGGGAAAAGTTGAGTGAGTAGTTGTTGTTCGACACACCTATTATTTCCCGCCCACTACTGTTTGCTTTAATTACTATTCCATTAGTGAATTTAATCACTATTTCATCTATTATGTCAAACTTCTTAATATCTACATCTATGTTATCTACGGGGTTTATGGCTTCACTCATCAAGCGTAAAACAGTAGATTTGCCTACGCCATTCTCGCCAATCAAAACATTTACATCTTCGTTGAAATCCCATAAAATGTCTTTTCCCCAAAGGTTTTTAACTTCTACTGTCTGTATCAACATAAAACATGGCTTTTTTGTACGAATTTTTCGTGAATTTATCTATATAAATTGGTTTACTACTTATCTTCTGAGTAAACCTTAACAGGCATTCCCTCAAATGCACCTGGAATTACTTTCATCAGCAAACTTTCTCCATCTTCCAAACCCGTAATTACCGCAGTTTTGGAGTTGAAGAAAACAGGATTTACCTTTTTCAATTTCAAGATACTGTCTCCTTTTACTACAAAAATTTCGTTGTCATTATTGAGCAAGCCACGGTCTATTTCCATAGCATTTTCCACTTTTTGAGCATCAATCATTGCTTCCAAATACAAACCTTCATCCAATCCTTTTCCTCTCAATTCCAAGAAAACTGTGGAGGTTTGGGAAGCTCTATCCACTTTTCCATTGATTCTGACTACTCTGGCTTCCCACGTTTGGTTTGGATTTTCCAGACTGCGAACTTTCACGGTTTTGCCAGTTTTAATGTAAGGCAATAATGAAGTACTGACGGCAACTTCCATCTCAAAAACATTGGTAGAAATGAATTCACCCAACTGTTGACCGACTCGCACCAAAGTTCCTTGTGTTACCAAAGCTTCGGTTAAAATTCCCGAAAATGGCGCACGGATTACATATTTTGCCAATCTTTGTTCCTGCGCCTTAATGCTATAATAAGTGTTGTAAACGCTTCTGCTCGAAACAAATACTTTTTCTTTGGTAGAGGTTGGAGTCGGCAATTCGGGAACGGGTTCGTTCAAGTCGAAAGCTTGAATGTATTTCTCCCAATTTGGAAATGCTTTTGGGAAGTCAATTTTTAAATCGGGGCGCATGATAGCGATTTGATTGTAGAGCGTGCTTTTTTGAGCTTGCAACGTTGCATACTGCTCACTCGAATTTAATCGAATCAGCACTTGCCCACGGTTGTAGCGAGTGCCACTTTTGAATGATTTTCCTGTGTTTTGAAATGTGCCTTGTACTTCGGCAAAAAGCTCTATTCTCTCTTTCGCCATTACCACACCGCTTGCATTCACGGTTATGGGAATGGTTTCGTTCTTGGCTTTTTTCACAAATACGGTTGGAGCTACTTTCTCGACTTTTGGTTTTCCCTTTCGCTTATTTTTACTGCTTGCCAGTTGTGTAGAAACGAAATACCCAACTGCTAATAGCGCAATTGCTACTACTACACTTATATATTTTCTCATCATTTAGGTTTGATTCAATTCGATTTGCAAATAACTTGTAGTTACAACAGAAATGCAAGCCTGCAAGCTTTTGTGGGAACTTAGTTTTTTGTTAAATGTTTGGGAATGAGATATACAGTTCTGAATTTGTAAACACTTTGGGTATAAAGATGAATTTTGATGTATAGTAGAAATGATTAACAGCAATACATAATTAGAAAATGAGCAAATACTATAATCAAAGTGTCTTTTTAGTAAATGGAAATCGAATTACCTTTCGCTATCAGATAATCAAACCTGATATTATGGGTCGCAAATTCAAACATGAGGAAATGATTTGCAGAAACGGCAATTTAGATGTGACGATTGCTGATGGTTTAACTCGTGCTAAACTTGATAATGGAATGATAGCCGGAAATTTTATTTTTGATTCGGAAAATCATTTTGAAAAGTTCTGCAATAACATATGTATTTATGAAAATGAAGATTTTCCGTTGAGATTCAGCTTTTCATCTGATTCAAATCTAAAAGATGAAAGCGATTCTTTTTTGAAAAAAAATGAAAATGAATTTATCGCTTTTTCAGAAAACTTCGGTTACACGTTTTTTATGTATTTCATTCCAGCTGAAAATATTTATTTCATGGTTCAACTTGAAAAAGAAAAATTTATTAGGTCATCTCTAACAAATAATAAATCAATACTTGAAGATGTATTTTCTGGGTTTGAGTATTGGAGTTGAAATAATGGGCAATTCATCTACTCGAATATCAAATCCAAAATCTCAATCGTCTTCCAAATTTCATCGGCTAAATCTGAATCTTCCAAATTTGACATTGCCAACTGCTCCAATTTGGGTTGCATTTTTTCTCGACTCCAAACTAAAATTTCTTTCGACAATGTCTCGGTTTGCTCATTTTTATCGTCAAACATATAAACTACCTTTCTTCTTTCTATAGACTTGCGGTTAGATTCAATCAAATCACAAAATTGATAAATAGAAGAATGAGATTTAGCTTCAAACCACTTGTTTAAAATCCAGTTTCTTGCTGGATGGATTTGAAAAACAGTACTGAAGTATTCGGAGAAACGATATAGGAATTCTTTTTCCTCAAGCAACTGTAGCCAAAGTAAGTCCAAATATTGTTTGACAATTTCATACTCATTTTTAGGCTACAATTCCCAATCAAAATAGTGAAATTTTTTGAATACAATCCATGCCTCTATCGCGCCTTCCTTGTATTGAGCTATTAAATCTAAAAATCTAGGCAAAAAATGTTTGTAATCAGATTTGCACCCCCAAGTATAGCCTACTTTGAATGCAAAAAAGCCTAATTCATCCCCAGAAAGTTCTCTTAAAGGCTTTTGGGTAATTTCTCTGTTCCATTCGCTTACTTTCTCTTCTGAATACATGCTACTTGCTTCCATTGTTGGATTTAGCTTATAAACTGAAAATATCTCATAGAGATTGGTAATACAATTGAACATTTCTTTAGTCATAATCTGATTCTTTTTAAGAAAACCACTCTCTCAATTTCCGGGCGCATCTCAAAATGTCGCACACTAAAAAAAAACATACGCTGGCAGAGGTTGAAAACCCTGCCAGACGTTGGGTTTATTAGAAATCTGGCATTCATAATGCTCCATTATTTCATTTAAAAAGTGC
>JBLIFI010000155.1:0-9417 GCA_047633715.1 Flammeovirgaceae bacterium | reverse complement strand
CCTGAACTGTCTGTCGTTTCTTACATTATGAAATATACTCAATCTTGTAACCATGCTAGTAATTAGTTTTTTTTGAATCTAGACCAAAAATAACATAAAATACTAAATATCAATACATAACAACTCTTATGATTAAAATCAGCTTAACTACTGATAATCAAGGTCATTTATACTTTCCATATTTGGTAGCTTCATCAATCTGAAAGAAAGGTTCACTCAAATTTTTGAAACTATGAAAGAGAAAGATGCAGTAGTTAGCGTATATAAGAAGCATTCAAATGCGATTGATGCTATCAAAAAACTCAAAATGCACAAATTTGATTTGAACCATATTTCCATTATTGGAAAAGGCGATGTGGTAAAAGGCAAGGAGACGCAAATTGAGGAAGATATTCATATTTATGATGGCGAAGATGCCATGAGAGCAAGCACAGGAGTTGGTGCACTCATTGGTGGAGTGGCAGGCTTGCTTACGGGAATTGGTGCATTTGCTGTGCCTGGATTGGGTATTTTATTTCTGGGCGGTGCATTGGCTGGAGCAGTAGGCGGAACGGCAATTGGTGCTGTTGGTGGCGGTTTGGTAGGTTTGCTTGGTGCCGCAGGATTGGGCGAAGAGGGAATTGCCCATTTCAAAGAACATGTGAAAAAAGGAAGGTATTTGGTAATGGTTCACGGGACTGTAAAAGAAGTAAAAACGGCTCATCAAATATTGCATGATGATACAGATTTACATGAAATAAAAATCTACAGCAACAACCCGCAAATTGGTGGATTGACTGGTATTCTTTAAACAGTATCGTTGCTACAAAAAGAGGTCAAGTGTAAAATCTTGACCTCTTTTCTTGCATTGTAAGTTTTCCAATTTCCTTCAATGGTTTGCGGAAACAATTTCCCCGATATTTGCGTTATTATATTTCTGAATTCTATAAATTGCATTATTGAGGCGTTTTTATAGAATATCAGTTTTTAATGCCAATTAAAATATAATTATTTTAATATAATATCAGTTACCAAAATGGGAAATTCAGGAGTGAGAGTGGCAGTAATGGATATGAATAATAATGTGAACAACCAAGGTTTAGGACACATCTGCCGTCTTTTGGAGAGAAGTAATTTGAAATATGCCAACCAAGCCGTTGACTTTAAAGTGTATGACATTCGGCATAAAGTAGAAATTCCCACTTCGGATTATGATATTTATATTTCCACAGGCGGGCCAGGAAACCCGTTTGATGGCGAAGGAAAACAATGGGAAATTGAATATTTCCAACTCATAGAAAAACTCTGGAATCATAATCAAAACACTTCGGGTAAGAAAAAGTACGTTTTCTTTATCTGTCATTCCTTCCAGTTGGCTGTAAGATTTTTCGACTTGGCAACAATTACCAAAAGGCAATCTATGTCTTTCGGAGTGTATCCAAGCCATAGAGCACCTGCTGGCGAGGAAGATATTATTCTCAAAGGATTAGGGAATCCATTTTGGATTGCCGATTTCAGAGACTATCAAGCCACAGAACCCAATCATAAAAAGTTCAATGAACTAGGCGCAAAAATAATTTGTCTGGAGAAAATTCGTCCACATATAGATTTAGAGCGGGCAATTTTGGGAATTCGACTTTCTGAAGAAATGGTTGCTACGCAATTTCACCCAGAAGCTGATGCCAAAGGAATGCTGATTCATTTTAAGCAACCCGAACGTATGGAACATGTTATTAAAGTCCATGGAGAAGAAAAATATCATCAATTTATTGAACAACTGGAAGATGCCGATAAAATCTCTGCCACTTTCGCCACCATTTTGCCCAATTTCCTAAAAGAAGCCATTTTGGTTTCGTCTGGAGTGGATAAGGAAATGATTTTGTTCTAAAACAGCCTCTTTTTGAAAAACACAATCAACATAAAAGGTACGCTAGTGGATTTTTCTCAACCAAAGGTGATGGGAGTTCTGAATGTTACTCCAGATTCTTTCTACGATGGCGGAAAGTACAATTCAGAGAATAAGTTGGAAAGTCAAATCTCCAAGCTCATTTCCGAAGGAGCAGATTTTATAGACATTGGAGGTTATTCTACCCGACCAGATGCCAGCGATATTTCTCCACAAGAAGAGTGGGGGAGAGTCAAGTCTGGAATTTTAGAAGTTAGAAACCAAGATAAGGAGATATTTATTTCGGTCGATACATTCAGGGCAGAAGTTGTCAAAAAAGCCATTGAATTGGGGGCAGACTTAATCAACGATATTTCTGCGGGGAACTTGGATTCGGAAATGTTTCAAACCGTTGCCGATTTGCAAGTCCCTTATATTATGATGCACAGCCGTGGTACGCCTCAGACCATGACGCAACTTACTGATTACGGAAATATTCTGGACGAAATCCTCAACTATTTTGTAGAGAAAGTTGAGCGATTGAAAAAAATGGGAGTGAAAGACTTCATCATTGATTTAGGATTCGGCTTTGCCAAAACGATTGAGCAAAATTATTTCCTACTAAAAAACCTAGCTGTTTTCAAAGAGTTGGAACTGCCAATGTTGGTTGGAGTTTCCCGAAAATCCATGATTTACAAAACTCTTGAAATCCAACCAAGCGAAGCCCTGAATGGAACTGCGGTTTTAAATACAGTTGCCTTACAAAATGGCGCAAATATTCTCCGAGTCCACGATGTGAAAGAGGCGAAGGAAACCATTAAACTAATGGAGGTTCTAAGAAGTAGTAAGGCGTAAGCATAATGACTACTCTCATATATAAATGGCATGAAGCTCCTGTCCATTAAACCAAAACCATATATCATAACAAATGGAAATGATTTTTTTGTAATAAAAAATACACAAATAGGTTTTTTATTACATAGTGTATTAGTACAAAAATTTAACGAATCATATTAAAAATTGCACTATTCTAATAGGTTGATTTCAAGCGGGCAGCACGAGTAGAAATTTATGATTTGTGTATTTTGTTACAAAAAGCGTATAAAAAAGCTTTTAAATAAAAATAAAGTGCAAAAGACACCCCTACTATCTGTTACTTTATTTGCGAAATTCGAAATAAAGTAACAGATAGTAGGGGTGTACATAAGAATGCAGATTTCTTTCTTTTATGTACTTTGCTCTTCCAGAGCGACCTCAACAAAACCGTTCTGGAAGAACGGTGTACAAGTGTCATTTGTTGGAAAGAGTGAATTGTAATTACAAATCTGCATTTAGACGTACACCCGATAGTAGAGTATTTAAATAGTACAATCAGCCAAAGATTGCACATTTCCATCAAAACAATATTACTGCTATTATGAACAAAAAAATTACTCGCATTAGGTTTAGGGCTTACAGGAATAGTTTTTACTGGATGTCAGCCATAAGAAGTAGAAACATTTGCCAATGAAGTTGAATTAGACGGTCAAATGGTTCAGCCTGCAAACCACGGAGACGTGATTCCTGGGCAATACATTGTTGTTTTCAAAAACAGCGGATTGAAAATCAATAAAAACACGTCTTTTGAAACTGCTAGAAAAGCAGTAAAAGACTTTGGCGGAAGTGTTTTGAGAGCCAACAAAATCTCAGCAGATGTTCAAAGAAGTTATGGTAAAGCAATTCAAGGAATTGTTGCACAACTTTCTTCTGACGATGTTTCAAGATTAGAGAATGACTCTAGAGTTGCTTATGTTGAGCAAGACAGACAAGTAGCTGTGATTTTCAAAGGAAAGCCAGGAAGTGGCGGTGGGTTCAGCTGCTCAAGTAACACCTTGGGGAATTACTCGTGTAAATGGCGGAGCTAATTACGGAGGTAATAATGTTGCTTTCGTAGTAGATTCTGGGGTAGATTTAGACCACCCAGATTTGAATGTGGATGCTAGCAGAGCATTTAATGCTTTCACTTCAGGAAGAGATGCAAAAAGTGCAGACGATGGAAACGGACATGGAACACATGTTGCAGGAACAATTGGAGCGATAAACAATAGCATTGGTGTAATTGGTGTTGCTGCTGGAGTTACAATCATCCCTGTGAAAGTTTTAGATTCAAGAGGAAGCGGTGCTTATTCAGGCGTAATTGCTGGAGTTGATTATGTTGCTGCCAACGGAAATGCTGGTGATGTTGCTAATCTTAGCTTAGGTGGACCAATATCTGTTGCTTTAGAAAATGCAATTTCTGCTGCCGCTCAATCAGGTGTTAAATTTGTATTGGCTGCTGGAAATGAAGCACAAGATGCTAACAATGTTTCTCCTGCAAGAGTAAACGGAAATAACATTTATACAATTTCTGCTTCTGACGTAAACGATAACTTTGCAAACTTCTCTAACTTCGGTAATCCTCCAGTAGATTACTGTGAGCCAGGAGTGAATATTTACTCTACTTACAAAGGCGGTGGATATTCTAGCTTAAGCGGAACTTCAATGGCTTCTCCTCATGCAGCAGGCTTGTTGTTACTTGGAAATATCTCTAATGGAGGTTCTGTAAACAATGATCCTGACGGAAACGCTGACACAATCGGTGTGAACTAGTCTTAAGAATAATATTTAAAAAAAAGGAAGGCATCTTTTAAAGATTGCCTTCCTTTTTTTTGTCATAAATACACTTACTTAAACTTTTCTATTGGGTTCTAAAATGTGGCAATTCATAAACCCTATCAGCTTTTCGTAAAACTACTCGCAATCACTTCCAGCGTCTTTTCCATATTCACATCAGACAAATTAGAAAGAATCACAATTACTATTCTTTTGTCGGGTTGAATCAAGAATTGTGTGGTTGCGCCAACTCCACCGCCACTATGTCCAAACCAATTGAAACCGTTTGGGTCTTTCCAGTTTTGCCAGCCAATTCCGTAATATGTACTTTTCCCATTTTTCTTTTTCTGCGCTGTTGTGAATTCATCTAAAGTAGATTCCTGAATCAGTTTATTGCCCAAAATAGCATTTCCAAACTTCAATAAATCTGAGGCAGAGGAGAGGAAACCACCTCCAGCCCATTTATAGCTATTGTCAACAGGTGTGGCGGATTCAATATTTCTTTTTGATTTAGAATAGAATGCTACTCTGTTGGTTAGTAAACTATCTGCTTTATCGGCACAAGTATTTTCCATTTGGAGTGGTTGGAAAATAGTGCTTTGCATAAAATCGAGGAAATCAGTTTCGCTTGCTTCTTCCACAACCGCACTCAAAAGATTGAAGCCATAACTAGAATAAAGATAATCGGTTTTAGGTTTGAATTCCAATGGGTCATCTTTGAAAATACCCAAACCATCTTGCACAGAATTATAGTTTTTATTGCTCAAAAATTCATTGCCTTCATAGCTCCTGATTCCTGCCAAATGTCCACCTACTTGCCTAATTGTGATTGGAAACTGCTTTTTGGGGAAATAGGAGACATGTTCTCGTATTTTTTCATCTAAATCAATCTTTTCTTGCTCATAGAGAATTGCCAAAGCAGTTGCTGTGAGCGATTTAGAAATACTGGCAATTCTGAATTGCGAAGAGTCTGGGCTTGCAGAAATTGACAGTTCTTTATTGGCATAACCGAAACCTTCTTTCCAAACTGTTTTCCCATCTACAGAAATGGCAATTGCCAAACCTGGGACTTTCTGTTTCCGAACCAGTCGTTTAATTTCTCGCTTGGATTTTGCAATTTCCTGTTGATACCCAAGTGGCGGATGGAAACTGATTAACCCGATAAAGCAACAACTGAAAAATAAAATTCGAAAGAAGAGAGTTTTCATAGTATAGTTTGGCAGATTGCTTCTAGAATACATTGAATAAACGGGAATTGTTCCTACAAATGTTTCTTTCGGTTGGATTTAGTTCGGCTGGATTCAGCAATTTATTGACCTTTCATATAGAATTTTGGTAATGATTCTGTTCGTGTGGATGGATAGAATAAACAAATTCTCCAGTTATGAAGACTTGCTAAGTAGTAAGTCAGTTTAATACTGTCGGGTATAGATTTTTTTAATTTCACTCTTGCGTTATTAGTAGTAAACTGCCAATCAACCCCTTTTTGCAAATCATTGCGCAGGGTTGCCCAAGCCTGTACCTGTTTTTCAAGTTCATCTTTCGATGCAAACCGTTGTTTGAGTGCCTGCCGGGATAGTACATTCAATTCGCATTCTGCAATATTAAGCCAAGAGCCATGCTTTGGCGTATAGACAATCTCTAATCTATCACGAATTGCCCTTGCCCTTTCAGGTTCAAATACTTTATAAAGATTATGAATTCTATGAGCTGATAGATTGTCCATAACCAGAGTGATTCTTTTGGCCGAAGGGTACATCGTCTCGACTATATGTGCCATAATGAGTGCCCATGTGATTCCTGTGTGGTTTTCTCTGACTAATACCTCTCTGCGACCAGCAGTTCCCGCTTTAGAATTAAATCAGGCTTAATCTTTATATTTCTAGGATTTTGCTCTCTAATTTTGACGTTCTAGCGTGATTGGAATCGGTGTGCCGACCCAGACTAATTTCTACGAAATATCGGATTGCCGACCCAGACTGACTTCGCACACGGATTGACACGGAAAACATAAAAAAAACATTTTTTTTCGTATTGAAAATCTAAAGCGGGAACTGCTGCTCTGCGACCTCCCAGAGACTCGGCAATCATCATTAACTCTGCTGCTCCTTCTCGTTCATATTCGCAGTCCTGATATTTTATTCCGTCTTGACCCATGTAGGGCTTCCGCAATTCACTTACCAATTGCTTGGGTGATTCATCGAGGCAGACCACAGGATCTTCTACATCATAGGGACGGGTACACACATCGAGTACATCTTCCATGGCACAGACGAAAGCCGAATCCGCCTCTGGAATCACCCATTCGGCTACTCGCCAAGGCTTGATTTCGTTTCTTTTAGTATTTGGCGGACACTCTCATGGCTGATGGATTCCACATAGTCCAAGGCAACCATCTTGTCTGCCAGTAATCGTAGAGTCCAATTACTCCTGCCATGCTCTGGGTCGCTACAGCGAAGTGCTATTAGTTTACCTTGCACTTCACCATCAAATTTCTTCTTGTCTAAATTTAGCCGTGGCTTTCCCTTCAAGGCAACCTGTAAGCCTTCCAATACATACATTTTTCTCATACGTTATATTGTACTAGTGCTTGCGTTATACTGTTCCGCTATTCTAGCATCGTTCCAACACTTCGAGCCTCCTCTGTCTGCAGCAAGTAATATTTTACTACGCTTCACTACTTCGCTTGTCGACTTACGTCTATTGATAATACTCTCAAGCTCTATTACTTCTTCGGATGATAAATCAATATGATATAATTTAGAGGGCATATCTTTTCTTTTTTTCGGTAAAATTAAAAATAATCTGATTGTTACACTTTGCTGTGCTACTAAAAAGTCATTGTAAATGCTTATTTTTTGGTTACGAAATCAAAAACAGCAGATACAATGACAACCAAAGATAATAAAAACCGAACAATTGTACTTCCAATTGCGAGTGGTATTTATGAGAGATTCATGCTTGAGAGCAAATTTGCACACGAAACCATAAAGGAAGTGTATGAAAGTCATATGGATTTATTTTCCGCAGAGATGTTGTCTGGCTATAAACTGAATGGCAGAACACGCCTTTCAAAAAAAATAGAAGGGTTTCAAATGCGGAAAATCATGGTAGCTGGTACTAATTACCAAATTCGCCCGTCCTATATACTTCCATATTGTAGAGAACAGGTGGATTTGGTATCAAAAGGGCTATTTTTATTAAAATTCGGAGTTCCCTTTTGGGCATTGGCTTTCGTATTTGGCTACAATGCAACTTGGTGGTATCGAATATTCATCTCTTTAGAAAGGCATGATATAGTTGGTACAACAATCTATGATGCCAAAGATTTGCCTGAACACATTATAGCGGACGAAAACCACATAAAAGTAAGAGGGATAAAAAAGTATGTGGCAAATTGCTTTTTGGGAATGTCAGTATGCGATAATGCAAGTGAACAGGGTTTGAGAAATGGATACAACACATTTAAGCAGGAGAGCCAAAGCTTAAAAGCAGGCTATGAACCAATTAGTGTCAATACCGATGGCTGGGCAGCGACCCAGAAAGCATGGCAATCCCTGTTTACTTCAATTCAGGTGGTGGAATGTTTCCTGCATGCTTTCTTAAAAGTCCGAGACAGAGCAACCAAAAAGATGGAATTATTTTTCAATATGGCAGGCGATAAAATATGGAATATCTATGAATCCAACACGAAGCGAGAGATGGCTCAACGAATTAGAAGGCTAAAAGAATGGGCAAGTGAATGTATAATGGATTGCCCAATGAAGGCGAATATTTTGAAACTCTGCGCCAAAAAAGATAAATGGATGAAGCATATTGATAACCCAGATGCTCATAAAACATCCAATATGCTAGATCGCTTGATGAGGGCAATGAAAAAACATAAGGTAAATTCTCAGATGTTTCATTCAACAACAGAAGCAACGACTAAAAGTTTCAGGGCATTTGCATTGATTTATAACTTCACACCTTCCTGCCCCTCAGTTTGGAAAGAGAAGCCCGAGTTGAAAAGTCCTGCCGAAAGACTAAACAAAAAAAATATGCAGACGACTGGCTTGAAAATCTATTGCTCTCAGCTAAAAAACATCAATTTAGACAGCACAGAAAAGTGTAACAATCAGGAAAATTTGTAGAGGAAATTCCAAATCATATTCAGCTATTTTCATCGGAGGAAGGAAAAGGCTTTGTATGGAAGAACAGAATTATAATGACTTTTCTGAGACTATTTAGCCTACTAACTGGGTTCGCTTTCGTAATTGGAGCAATTATTTTGGGAACAAACTTTAGTATAATAGCGATTGTGGCTGGGGCAATTTATTTAATTGCAATGGGGTTTGTTCTTCGGAGAGCTTACAAAAGCTTGTCAATTACTTACAAAGTGTTGATTTCAGAAAGCAGATTACTATTAAAACACAATGGAGAGACACAGAAATCTATTCCCCTTTCAGAAGTAGCTTCTGTTTTCTTCGATTTTAAACTTAAGTTGTAGAAGTTACTTAGTTAATAAGTGTCTGATTGCTAGCCTATTGCATCTACTTATTTTTGCAAAAGGCTTATTATTTCCTGTTCAGAACATAATATTCTCTGCAAGGAAATGAAGCCTTTTCCTTTAAATAGACTAAGTTTTCTTCTAAGGAACTTGATTATTTTTTGCAACTCAATAGCCAGGAAAGCAAATTGCAGAATCTTATTTTCAAGCCCTTCCTTATTTCTCGTTCTTGCTTCGCTGATTTTCAGCACATGCTTGAGTGTCTTGAAGAACTGCTCTATATAGGTTCTATTGAACCAATGCCTCCGTAGTGTTTTGGCAAAGATAGTCTGGCTTGTGGTATATATGATACTTACCTTTTCTGAGCCATTGAATCTGAAAAACAGTAAAGTTACTATTCTCTTCTGACTTTGGTAATACCCTTTCTTGCGCA
>JBLIFI010000154.1:0-9454 GCA_047633715.1 Flammeovirgaceae bacterium | reverse complement strand
ATTTCCATTGAAGGAATTAGTTGCGTGAAACCACAGGGCGCATTGTATATGTTTCCCAAGTTTGATTCAGAAATTTTGGACATTGAAAACGATTCGGATTTTGTGTTCGATTTGCTGACTGAGCAGAAGGTTTTGGTGGTGCAAGGCTCTGGTTTCAATTGGAAGAAACCTGACCATTTCAGAATTACTTTCTTGCCTTCTATTGATATGTTAGATGAGGCAATTGGAAAAATAGGGCAATTTACTGGTAAGTATTTGAAAGATAGACAGGCTGTAACTGCTTAGCAGGGTGTTCCCTTTTTGAACAATTTGCTTATAATGACCCAATTCGTTACCTAAATGTTACAATTTTGTAATTTTACTGTTCACTTACTAAACATATTTTACTATTTGAGCTTAGTTAGTTAGATTACATCAAATGACTTTTTAATCTATACTTGATGTTCTTTTCATCCTAATCTGACTAAGATGACTGCCCTAGAATTTGACCAATCAATCGCTGAAATATCTGAAACACTTAAGCCTTATGCATTCAAATTAACCAAAAACCATGATGAGGCAAATGATTTATTGCAGGAAACGCTTTTAAAAGCACTTAAAAATAGGGATAAATTTCAACTGGGAACAAACCTGAAAGCTTGGATGTACACTATTTTGAGAAACACCTTTTTCACGGCTTACCAAAAAAACAAGAGAAGACAGACTTTTGTAGATTCTACAGACAACCTACATTTTATCAATAACGGAGCAACTACAATTACGAATGTTGCTTTCGAAAGTTTCAAAATGGAAGACATCAATCGTGCAATTGCCAATGTACATGAACGGTTTAGCATTCCATTCTTGATGTATTTCAAAGGTTTCAAATATCAGGAAATTGCCGAGAAACTGGATATTCCAATCGGAACAGTAAAGAATAGAATCCACGTAGCAAGAAAAAGGCTTCAGCCACAGTTGGCAATGTATATAGATTAGAGATTTGAAGCTGTATTATAAATAAGAAAAAGGCTCAAGCATAATTGCTTGAGCCTTTTTCTATACATTTTTCCTATTTCGATATTAAAATTTCTATTTATCTCATTCCTGGAAAACTACTCACTTTCTCCACTTTCAAATCGGGGAAGCTAGTAACTATTTGGACTTTGAAGTCTGGGAAGCTAGTTACTTCTTGCCACTCGCCACAATCATCAGGGAATGAGGAGACAAACTTCACTTTGATGTCGGGGAAACTCGTAACATATTGGATTTTAATATCGGGGAATGAAGTTACGAATTGCACTTTCCCGTGGAGTTCGATTCCTTTATACTCACAATCGCCTCGTTTAATTGCCTCAACAGCTTCTTTTTTCTCATCATCATCCAAGTCTGCAAACTGCTTTTTCACAACTTCTTTTTGGCTGGATTGAGTGGCTTGAACTTCTTTTGAGGAAGAATAGAACATAAAAGCAATGTTGATAACTCCAACTATGAGAAGTGGGAAACCAATTTTTTTGATTGTTTTAGCTTTCATAGTTGAATCTGGATTTTGTAAAATTAAATTACAGGTATAAGTCGCCTAAATAGTTCGAGCGTCCGCTCGGACTTATAATTTTGAGGAAGCCTCCGCTTCAAAAAGTGCTGTGCGCTCTAAGCTATATACCTATTAAATTAAACAGCAGTAGCTACTTGCCCAACTAGTTGATTGTTCAGTAAGCAATTTTGCGTAAGTAATGAATGGTATGCTCTCGTTTTTCTCGCTTCTTTCAGCACTTCCAAATGTTTGTCTCTATGGCAATCGCTCCCAACGAAACTTACCATTCCTTTTTCCACCAATTCCTCTGCCATCATTTTAGACGGTTTGGAGTAATATCCTGTCAGCGAATTGATATTTACTTGCAAAAGAACGCCTCTGTCATAAATTTTTTGGAGTTTCTCGAACTTGCCAAATAAATAGACATAGCGTTCAGGATGCGCCATCACAGGTTTGTAACCTTGCGACTGCATCATGAAAACTGCAGCATCCAATTGCTGGCTTTCGTTCATGTAGGAAGTCTCAAATAGCAAATAATTATCTCCGAAAGTAAGCAGTTTCTCTTTGTTTTCAAGTTTAGAGAGCAAGCCTTCATCTAAATAATATTCTGCAGCAGCACCTAACTCCACATCAATATTTTGCTTGATTAATTCCGCACGAACGTCCTCTAGTTTGCCCAATACAATTTCTGGAGTGTTTTTATAGAAGTCATTCATAATGTGCGGAGTGGTAATGAGCTTTTTGTAGCCCATGTCAACCAATTCCCGAATCATGCTGATGCTTTCCTCCATATTCTGCGAACCATCATCTATACCAGGAAGTAAATGCGAGTGCATATCTGCCTGTATATGAGTAAGTCCCTCGAACGAAATGGGTTGTTTCTTCTTTTTGAATAAACCGAACATATATTTTTGTGGATAGTGTTTGTTGAAGTTTTTTATCAATCGAACCAATAAGAGGTTCTTATTTTAAACGTAATCAGTTGTTTTTTTGACACAAAAAAACGTAGCTTTATCTAATCATTGACGATTTGAATGACGGTTACGTTACACATATCTGCAAATAAACTACGAAGTTCGACTACAAAAAAATACATTGATGAAAATTAACGAATATATAGAGCATACCAACTTAAAGCCTACAGTAACTCAAAAAGAGATTGAGCAACTTTGCCAAGAGGCAATTGAACATGAATTTGTGGGAGTTTGCGTACCGCCATATTGGGTAAAAAAGGTAAAGAGAGATTTGAAAAATACTGATATTCTAGTGGTAACTGTCATTGGCTTTCCGCTAGGTTACAGTATGTCGCAAACCAAAGTGGCGGAAATAAAACAGGCAATTCAAGATGGCGCAGATGAGTTGGATATCGTGATGAACATGACCGCTTTCAAGTCTGATTCGCAGGGTTGGGCAAAAATTGAGGTGGCACAATTCGCAAAAATCGCCCACGAAGCAGGGAAATCCATCAAAATGATTCTGGAAACCGCTTATCTCACTCCAAAGGAAATAGAAGTTGCCTGTAAATTTTGCCACGATGCAGGAGCTGATTTTGTGAAGACCTCCACAGGTTTTGCCCCAGAAGGAGCAACAGTTGAAAATATAGCACTTATGAAGAAGGCGGTTGGAGAACAATTGGGCGTAAAAGCATCGGGTGGAATCAAAACCTATGAAGATGCTTTGAGAATGATTCAGGCTGGAGCAGAAAGAATTGGGACATCTTCGGGCGTTACAATTATGGAGCAATTCCGTGCAGGGCTTTAGTTGGCAACTTACTCCACCAAAACTCGGAATGTTTTTTCTTGAGTTCCTGTTATGATTGTTAAGATATAAATTCCCGATTCAAGCTTTCGTGTTCTGATTTCTAAACTCTCAATAGCTTGTTGCACCAAAACATTTTCCTGCGAATAGGTTTTTCCCACTAAATCCACCAAACTGATTTGCAATTCTTGTCCGAGCAATTCTTTGGGGAAAGAAATCTGGATTTTATTGTCTAAAATAGGGTTTGGGAAAATAGTTATTTGATTTAAGCTTTCGGTTATCAGCGATGTTGGTAGTTCAGAGTTGCAATAAGCATTATCCACTGAAGGGCTTCCTGCTAAACTTGCAAATCGTCCAAAATCTGGAATTCCATAACCGTAAAGGTTATTAGCTTGGTCTGCTAAATCGCCTGATTTTTGGAGTTTATCAATCAGTTCCATGTTGGTTAGGTTTGGGTAAGCTTGCCACAAACAAGCTACAAAACCTGCCATAATTGGTGTTGAGAATGAAGTCCCACTCGATTTGGTTATATTTCCATTAGAATTCACAACCGCCACACTTCCGCCTTGTGCCATTACATTTGGCTTGATTCTTCCATCTGCCGTAGGTCCTTCCGAACTAAAACTCATTTTATTACCATCTGGGGCCACTGCGCCAACTGCCAAAACAGAGTCAGCATCGGCTGGAGCAATTATTTTCTGCCAAGAAATAGCTCCTTCATTTCCAGCACTTGTAACTACTAGCATTCCTGTAGATGCTGCAAAATCTGCGGCTTGGGTAATAATTGCCTTGTCTCCATCCAAATCAGAATAGCTCAATGCTAAATTTACATCATCAAAATCATAATAGCCAAGAGAAGAGTTGATAATATCTATTCCCAAACTATCGGCTTTCTCAGCAGCAACTAGCCAGTTTAATTCTTCAACAGGAGATTCCTCAGCCGAGTTTTCGGTAATGAATAAATAATAATCTGCATCATAGGCAGTTCCTACAATCTCATTTTCCAAATAAGCCGCCATAGCAGAAAGAACTACTGTACCATGCGACCTATTCCCAGATGAGAATACATCAGACTCAGGGTTCACTATATTGTAAGTTCCACCCAAATGATTTTGCATGAGGAAATTAAATGCAGAAATTTTATCAACGTTTAGGAATCCATCATCGAAAACAGCAATGGAAATCCCGTTTCCAGCATAACCCAAGCCATGCAAACTATCTGCGCCTAACATTTCTACTTGCGATTTTGAGCTGGCATATTCCTTTGCAGGGCAACTCTCTGCAATTTCCTGTACTCTCGTTCCACCATAAAGCTGAATAATGGGTGTATTTCTTCTTACGAAGTCTTTTTTCAAAATAACACTTAATTGCTCCTCAAAAGCAAGAACTAATGCGCCATTCAGCCATTTGGTAGCATAAACCAATTCTGCGCCTGTGGCAGTAATGCTGTCTAAGTAATTTTGGTTGACTGGGTAATCTCTCTCATTCAACTCAATGCCTTGCCTACTTCTTCTTGCAAGAGATTTTGCTGAAAGAAATTCAGTAGGAGAATCAAAACCTGTTGTGTCTTTTCCTGAGAATTGAACAAAGTGATATTCTTGCCCAAAGGACAAACCGAAAAATCCAAAAGAAAGAATGAGAATGAGAAGTGTTTTCATATTTAGTGGTTTTGAACAACGAGCCGACTAAAATACAAATTTTGTGTGAATCTAATTTCTTAATGAATAGTAAAAGCGACTTGAAGTAAGTTTTTACCTCAAGTCGCTTTTTTAAAAACTAGTTATCAACTATTTTTTTGTGAGTTCAATCAGCTTTTTTTCATTCTGCGCAATCCACATGATTTTACTAAATTTCCCATCAGGAAATTTATCTTCATAGAATTCGTAAGTCTCTCCATTATTTTCAAATTCTTCGTCAAAAAAATCTTCAATGAGCATGAAATTCATTTTGACATTACTCATCAGGCGTTGAAGATAAGGTGATTTAGCAATATAGGATGTTTTCGTATGATAGATTGCCATCATTTTCTTGCGCGCTATTTCTTCCTGCTTGTGCTTTTCAGCAATCAAGAAAGACCGCCACAAACGGTAATTTTTACCTTCAGCAGCATTCAATTCAAACAAATCTTTTCCAAAATAAGACTTCCACAAATTATCGTTTTTAGGGTAGGTCTGAAGTTGCTTCCAAATGCTTGGTTTTTTCAACGGGTCTTTTGCCACAGAAGACTGACCAATGGCTACAGAGGAGGTGGAGAACACCAACCCACAGGCAATGATTAGAAAAACCCTTAATGATGTGGTCATGATTTTATATCGCATAATATCTTCATAAGTCAAACGTAGAAATGGACGCCTTATTTTGTGTGATTCTACTATTCTATATTCAATCTCTATGCTAACTTTTACTCAAATCTGATATAAATGTTTCAATAAGGTAACAAATGGAACAAAGTAACTGATTTCCATTCGTTAGGTCTGAATGAAGAGTTAATTTTAGGAGCAAAATGTTAATTGAATTTCAAGTGCCAGCAAAAAAAATCATTCTTCTGCACTTGCCCTTTTCAACCTGTCATTTATTGCCACACCCAATCCTTTTTCAGGAAGTAATTCCGCCAAAATTAGTTCGGGTTGGAGTTGGTCGATTTGGCGGAGTGTAGAGAACAAGTTTTGGGCAGCTTCTGCGAAATTACCTTTTTCTGAAAGAATAAAAACATCTTTCTTGGTTGGATTCTGCTGATTCCCAACCTTGTTTTCAAAATCCAACAAATAGTTTTTCTGGAATGAGATGATTGAAACTCTCTTGTTCTGATTGGCTCGGAGCAGATCGGGAATATTGCCAATAATCAGTTTGGAACTTGGCGAATAATGTTTTTTGAGCATGCCTGGAGCTTGTGGATTGGAACTAGAATGTGAGTTGACCGCCACTTTTCCAATTACTCCTTCAATTTGCTCCAAACTTGTCCCGCCTTTTCTGTAAATGGTAGGAATGCCATTTGGGAAACCCACAATAGTAGATTCTATGCCGACTTGGCAATTTCCACCATCCAAAATATAGGGAATTTTATCTCCCAAATGCTGTTGCACATGTTGGGCAGAAGTTGGACTGATGTAACTAAACGGGTTAGCACTCGGTGCAGCAACTGGGAAATCCAATTGACTGAGTAATTCCAACGTCAGCGGATGCTTGGGAATCCGAACGGCTACTGTCTCCAAACCACTCGTTACCAAATCGGGAACGATTTCCGACTTTGGCAATAATAAAGTGAGCGGGCCAGGCCAAAAAGCCTCGGCAAGCAATCGGGCTTTTTTAGGTATTTCCCGAACTAGTCTCTCAATTTTCTTTAGGGAGTTGGTGTGCAAAATCAGCGGGTCGAAAGCGGGTCGGTTCTTCGCTTGGAAAATCTTTGTCGCCACTTCTGCACGCAAACCATTCCCCGCCAAACCATAAACCGTTTCGGTGGGAATGGCAACTAATTCGTCAGCTTTCAAAAAAGCTTTTGCCGTTGAAATATCGTTTCCTATTTGTGCCAATGAAGTATCAAGTATTTAGTATCAGGTAGCAAGACTTGCATCAATTACCTTTTGGAAAAAAATCCAATTGGAGCTAGTTTATGCAAGACCAATTTTGTAAAATCCACTTTCAAATCATCAAGCAATTCTCACTTTATAGCCTTCTGACTTGAGTAAATCAGCTATTTTTTGCTTGAAATCGCCTTGAATAACAATTTCGCCTTCTTTTGCAGAACCTCCCACACCACATTTGGTTTTGAGCATTTTTGCCAAATCTTTCAAATCATCTTCCGTTCCCACAAAGTCCTCCACCAAAGTAACTGTTTTTCCTTTTCTCCTTTTTCGGTCAATAGAAACCTTCAATTTCTGCTTTTCTGGCGGGAGTGTTTCTTCCACCTCTTCCTCTTCGTTTTCATAGTTGAATTCGGGGTTGGTAGAAAAAACCACGCCCAATCTGTCTTTCCAATCTTTTGCCATAGTAGTTGCATTTTATTTGTGGATTTTACTATAAATTTAGTTGGATAGTTATTGCCACAACTCTTTGCAAAAATAGTGAGATTTATAGAGAACGTGAAGTTTGCCTAACTTTTTACACCTTTTCAGAAATTGGATAAACTATTACTTTCCTCAAATTCTTTGACTTCGTTGGATTGTGAGTCGCTTTCTAAACCAATTGACAAACTACATGGATAAATATCAAATTCACACTTTCCCCAATCGCATTCGATTGATTTACCAGCAAGCACCAAACACTAAAATCACCTATTGCAGTTTCATACTTGACATTGGCAGCCGAGATGAGTTACCCGAAGAGGTTAAAACCATCACGACAAATCAAAAAAAAACACTCCCCTCCTACTCTTGCTCTGCTTACCTGTGTTCACGCTCACAGCACAGCGAACATCCTTTCGCCTTTACTCAACAGCTTCATTCGAAGCTTTTACCAATTTAAAAAATACCTATACAACAACTCCAGAAGCTCTTCATAATCCTGACAACCCATGGGCAGTCTATACTCCAATGAAACAAGGAAGTGTAATACAAACAGGAGATCACATGAAGATTACAGTAACTGCTTTTGAAACTCCAGATGTAAATATAAATCTAATTGACTTAGGTCCTGTTTCAATTAATGAGACTATACCAGATGCAGCTATGGATATTTATGTGCGTTTTACGGATATAAAAGTGACAGAAAATAGTTTTGAGATTACAGCCAAAACATTATATGGACATACTGATGCAGGGTTTATAATGTTCAAGGGGAATTATGATGCAGAATCTAATCAGATTGGTTTTGTAATCTATAATGAAACAACTCTAAACGTAGGATTAGATATTTTTGGATTTGGAAGATATGCCCAAACCGAACAATGGGAAATTGTTTTAAACAATGTTGAAAAATCTTTAAATGGCACTACTAATTCTACTTTAAGACTCTAGGAATATTGTATTCATTTTGAATACTCAAGCCAAAACAGTTCATAGATTACTGTAGAAAAAATGAAAATACTCCTCGGAAATGGTCTTTTTCAGACCTTTCCGAGGGTCAAAGGAGTCAAGCAAACACAATTCAGATAAAAAAAGGGTAGAGTCTTAAAGTAGAATTAGAAGCGATTCCTTTTCTAGGTTTTGTTAGGTAAGAAGAAAGGCAAAATCAATCATTTGCTATCTCTTCTGCTTTATAGATATCGAAGACAATTTCATCTTCGTTTTCTGTTTGCTTTTTAGCAATATGAAAACCCTCCTTGGTAATGAAAAACATATTGAGCATATGAGCATTTCTGGGCATGAGCGTCTCTCCTAACTTACTGAAAGAGTCATCTGCAATTATGAATGAATGCTGTGGCATGACCGAAAAAGGATCACTCAATGCAATCTTTGCTTCTTTTTTGGAAATGGGTAAAAGGGCAATTCTATAGTACAGTGCATTATATTGATCGTAAATAAGATAGCCATAAGAGCCTTGTTGTGCAGCCTTGGCATAGGAAATTGAAGGGTCTGGGTTTGCCACTTCTATAGATTCATACAAGGCAGAGATTCTACTAAAGTGATTACTGCCTAAATCATAGACATCAACCTCTTTATCTTTTTTTGCCACATAAACATCTTCATCAGCATGGAAACTGTGTACTATCAAATCATCTTTTTTGTTATACGTATAATCGTAAGTGTCGTAGTGAATAGCCCCCCAAAAACCCTCTTTGTATTTTTCTGAAAGTTTGTACATTGATACGAATTTTCTTGAAATCAAATTTAAACGAATTATTGGCTTATGTTGAGTACTTCCAAGCAACTCAGTATTAAAATAAATAAAATTAGATTTTTTAGTAATTGGAGAAGTGGTGCTGACATTAACACTAGCTTCATTTCCTGTCTGTTCAGAATTCAGGCTGTAGGAATCCAATACTTTCATTTTTTCTGAGACTATCGACAAGACCTGAGCATTACTTATATAGAAATTTCCATCTTCTCCTATTAGAAATCCTTGGCTCTATCGTGAATTTGGTTAAAAGGTATAACAAAACTAAGATTTGAAAAAATTGCTTGTTTTTCGAGTTTGTTAAAACTCGAAAAACAAGCAATAAAACTGGTTCAAGCACCCACACTTGAACCTAATAACTTAAACTTCAAAATCATGAATTGCACTCAATACCCAAATTCACGATAGAACCAA
>JBLIFI010000153.1:0-9476 GCA_047633715.1 Flammeovirgaceae bacterium | reverse complement strand
AAAATCTGTAAAATGCGGATTATGAGTTTGATAGGAGTTTATTAGCATAGCAGAAAGTAAAAAACTTGACAGATTGATTGCATTGGCTTTCAAATTCTGCAACTTTTGCACTCAATCTGTGTTATCTACAAGTAATCTTTTTTTGAAACTCTATACTTTTCAATTTGTCATATATTTCGCACATAGGAACGGCCGTTCCAGCTCATAAAGTCGAACAAAAGCAAGCGTGTGAATTTTTCATCAACGCGTGTGAATTGGAAGGAAATGAGGCAAGGAAAGCCAGAATCATTTATAAAGCTACGGAAATTAAACAGCGGTTCTCCGTGATTCCAGATTATTCCAGAACGGAAAATTTTGAATTTTATCCAAATAACAAAACACTCAATCCATTCCCCACCACGGCTCAGCGCATGAAGCTCTACGAGCAAAATGCCTTGGAATTGGGTAAATTGGCTGTGGAAAATGCATTGCCATCCGATTTCGATTATTCAGAAATCACTCACTTAATTACTTTCAGTTGCACGGGAATGTATGCGCCAGGTTTGGATATTGATTTAATCAATACTTTGGATTTGCCGAAAAACACACAACGAGTTTGCATTAATTTCATGGGCTGTTATGCGGCATTTTCTGCCATGAAAACCGCTCAGGCTTTCTGTTTGGCAAATCCGAAAGCAAAGGTGTTGGCGGTTGGAGTGGAACTCTGCACCATTCATTTCCAAAAACTCAATACTGACGACCAACTTTTGTCAAATGCTATTTTTGGAGACGGTTCTTCGGCATTTCTTATGCAATCGGAAACTCCGCAAGCCACAAGCCTGAAATGCCACGAGTTCTTCTGCGATTTAATTCCTAGCGGAGCTTCGGAAATGGCTTGGCATATTGCCGACTTCGGCTTTGAAATGAAGCTTTCGAGCTATGTCCCCCAATTACTCTCGGAAAACATTCAAGAAATCCTCTCCAAACCGTTGAAAAAATTAGAGTTGGAATTGGCTGATATTGAGCAGTTTGCCATTCATCCAGGTGGAAAAAGAATTGTTGCTCAATTAGAGAAAAGCTTGGGAATTGAAAGCCCAACTTCTTATGAAGTGCTGGAAGAGTTTGGGAATATGAGTTCGGTAACCGTGCTTTTTGTGCTGAAAAAGATACTGGAGAATAAATCCAAAAAAGGCAAAATCCTTTCAATGGCTTTTGGGCCGGGTTTAACTTTGGAAGGCGGGCTTTTGGAGTTGGTTTAAGAAATAAACACTTCGTTTATTAGTCATTTTCTCTCGCAATAAAATGTAGGGCAATTCCTAAAAAGGGAATCATTGGCGTTTTCAGTCGCATGAGCAATCCGAAATTGTAAGAAGTAAGCCCAACAACAATAGATAAAATTCCTACAAACACAATACTCATGACAAATGTGGGTTCACGCCAAATCGCAAGCGAAAACAGATTTCTCCAATGTTTTATGAATACTATTATTGATAGTAGGGCGATATTTTCCAAACTCATTACTAGCAAAAGAGGTTTGTTTGCTTCCCACGGAAAAGGTCTGAAAAAGGCGGTTGACACTGCTTCGGGTATTTTTTGTAATATTCCTAAGGGCGTATATTCTATTTCTCCGAGCGTATAAACAGACGCACCCAATTCCTTAGTTCGCTCATACTCAGAATGGTATCCTTTTATTTTTTGAAGTACTGAGTGATAGGAGTTTTGACTTTCTAAATAGGAAATTCCACTTCTAATTTGGCTTCCTGCAATCATGAAGGCGAAAAAGACGAAAGTAATTATCAACCTTTTATGTTTCTTGTTTTCAATACTTTGATAGGCGTAAACAGCTCCCCAAACAAACAAAGCTACCAAAAAGGCCAAAGTAAGGTAAGGTTTGATTTTCCAGAGCATAGTCCATAATACGACTTGCTTCATCAAATTAAACCTCGTTTTTTTTAACTCCACAAGTTGGAAAAAACTACTTAGAATGAAGCCAATCAATCCAATACAAATAGTGTCTTTCAAAAGCTCAGAAGCCCAAACTAAAGTAGAAGGAGCGAGAAATACGACAGCAAAAAGCAGATTCGTATTTTTATAAGGATATTTCGTGGTGACTGAGCGGAAAAATCCCCAAATCCCCAAAAAAGAAAAATAGCAAAACAAAACTGTGATGCAAATGTAATTATTGAATGAAAAGAGGTTGGCAATCCCCGCAATTCGTGACAGGAACTATTCACTAGGAGATTCAAAGTAGAAAAACCTTGTTTTCGCATCAAAATCAGAAAGGTAAAACTCTCCACTATCTAGCATTAGCTTATTCAACCCTTCTAATGGAGAAGTCAGAAAACTATTCCAAATTTGTGAGGCACTTTGGTAATACATAAAAGTATCTCCATTTTTGAAAACTAGAATATAGATTGCCAGAAACAATGCAAGACCTATGTATTTGGCGACAAAGCCAATCAAATAGTATTTCCTGAGTTCTTTTTCCAAGTTAAGTGCACTTCCTATTGCAAAACCCGTAAGTGAAAGGAATTAAATAACTTACTCCATTATATTTGTTTCTTTTTGGTCTATTCTTCATTAAAAATAGTATCCATAGCGATGCTATGCCTACTATTTTTGCCTAGACTAGCTAGCGTAGCCCGACCTCAAAAACAAACTGCGATAATGGCGCACTTTATTTAATTTCTTTCACTTAGGCAAAACAATACTATTACAAAACAGATTGCAGAAGAATATCTTAAAGATATAGACTCCTCTTTTACCCCTTTCCAAGATGAACTCATAAATATTATTGGAAAAGCTGATTCTTCTACGTTGAAGCGTGGTTTTTTAGAAGTCAGCCAAATGTATGGTCAATCAGTCTCTCAAAAAATCAGTATTATAAATACAGTAAATGAAATTGAAAGGCAAGAAAGGCTTCCAAAGTACAAACCCTATTTTGTACTAATACAAGGAACAACTTCTCAGAATCTGAAAATACCTACAATCATCTTGTTATTAGGATTCGCCAACATGATAGCTTTAGTATTTGAATTTCAGTTGTTGTTTCTATTCAAATACTTGAAAGATACTGTTTCAAAATTGAAAGAAGTTGAGCCATAAGGCGACTCTCTGAATAAGTACAATCTACATCTCACATTTATCCCCTAATCGTTATGCTGAAAAATACACACAAGACTACCCTCTTGTTTCTACTCTTTTTCTCCACCGTATTTGCACATGCTCAATCGGTTATCAATGTGCCCAATGGAGGCTCCATCCAAAATGCAATTGAAAACGCTAGAGATGGAGACACCATAAAGGTTGCTGCAGGAGTCTTTGTTTATAGATAAACAGATTATTCTACAAGGGGAAGGGTCTGATGAAACAATTCTTCAAGGTGCAGATAATGGCTCTCGGGCTTATGCAGAAAAGAGGACGATTTTAGCTTACAGTAAATGTACGATTGAAGGATTCACAATTACCCAATTTTCTGGAAATGTAGATGAAAATCATAATACAATGGCAATTTTGTTGGAGGCAACTTTTGGAGCTACCATCAGAAATTGTAAAATCAATAACCATATTACAGGAATTTATCTATCAGGAGCGACAGACAATCTCATAGAAAACAATATTTTCTCAAATTGTGGGAATGGAGTCCTGTTTGCCTCTTTTTTCTTTGAGACAAACAGGAATTTGATTATAAATAACAACTTCAATAATAATGGACTTGCAGATGAGACTGATGATGCTGGCATAAAAGTAATTCCTAATTACAATGGAAATGCAAACAGGATATCTGGCAATGACATCTACAATAACTCTATGGGAATTAACAATCAATCTTCCTCCATTATAAATGCTGAGAAAAATTGGTGGGGAAGTACCTCAGGGCCACGTCATACTGATAACTCAGGCGACTTAGGAGATTCCATTCAAGGGTTGGTGATTTCTGAGCCTTTTGCCACATCTTCAAACTCCATTGTTGAGCTAAATAGAGTGAAAGGTGTAGTATTTTACGATGAGAATGAAAACAAGATTAGAGATTCAAATGAAGATGGATTGTTTGGCCAGAAAATCCTTCTGCTTCCTGATAGCCTTGTGACTTTTACTGATATAAATGGAGGCTATAACTTCAATCTCTTAGATGGTAATTACACTATACAAACATTTTCGAGGGCAAATTGGGAGTTGACCAGTGATTCTGATACATTTCAATTAGAACTTCCAGAAAGCCCCAAAGAAGGCTACAACTTCGGTTATAGCCCAAATTCGGAAGCTTTTGATGTACATTCATCACTCTCTTCTGCCAGAACAAGATGTGGCTTCACAATTCCGATATGGCTTCATTATCAGAACACAGGAAGTATCAAAACAGATGGGAAAGTAAAGTTTTTGGCAGATGACAAGGCTACATTCATCTGCTCCAGCATGTCGCCAACCACAAGTGGAGATACGCTTATTTGGGATTTATCCAACCTAAGACCCTTTGAAGGAAGGACAATTAGAGTAGAATATGAAATGCCAAGCGCAGACTTTCTTGGCGATACTGTAAGGTTCTATCAATTTACAGAAGCTATTGCCAACGGAAGCGTAATGGCTCAATCAATTGATACTTTGGAGTCTGAAATTGCTTGTTCGTACGACCCGAACGATAAAACAGCTACTCCATTTGGAATATTAGATGAACATTACACATTAAAAAATGAGCCTATTGAATACCGAATCCGTTTTCAGAATACTGGAACAGACACGGCATTTACTGTAGTTGTCAGAGATACGATACAGGCAGAGTTTGATTTGGAAAGTTTTGAAATCATTTCATCCAGCCATAAAATGACTACTTCCATAGAGAATAAAGACAGAGCCATTGCATTCCGTTTTGATAATATCCTTTTACCTGACTCTATTGTTGATGAGGTTAACTCGCATGGCTATATTGATTTTCGTATTATGCCTAAAAGTGGTTTAGCAGATGAAACAATTGTCTATAACAATGCACATATTTACTTCGATTTCAATGATGCAATTATTACCAACACTACAATGAATACATTGGTAGATGTACTTCCTGTCGAAAGACCAACAGGAACGAAGATTGAAGACATTTCCAACTTGGTATCTTTATTCCCAAACCCAAGCAACGGAGATGAGGTGTTTTTGAGAGTCGCAAATGATTTGAAAGGAGGTTACCAGTTTGCCATTATGGATTTGACAGGCAGAGAACTCTCTTCCGGAGAAGCCAACAAGCAACAAGCCCAACAGGATTTTAGAATAAATACTTCTTCTATGAACAAAGGATTGTATCTTTTGCAGATTACCCATGGTAAGAAAAGGGCGGTTAAGAAGTTGTTGAAGCAATAAAATGAGAGAATGGAAAGGGTAGTTTAGTTGTAAAACTGAACTCTTTTTTATTTTTAAGCAGATGAGCTTTACTCTAATTTAGGTAGTTATAAATAGGTAACCGACATTTCCCACCCTTAAAATACAAATCGTTTATTTTCCTAAATAATATTTAAGTTATTTGCATAAGACTCAACATAAGTTGAGTCTTAGTTTTTCTCTTGAATGAAAAAGTAACAAAAAATCTTGGCTGTGGACAAATAAGCTGAATTTTGTTCATTTCGTGGAAAAATACTGAAACTCTCTATGTTAAAATGCTAATTGTTTCTTTCAACTCCATTTTCCAAATTCTTAATACAATTTACTAAAAGCCATTTTACCTAGTTAAAGCTTTGATTATCAGATATTTAATTAAATACAGAATTTGAAAAATTAGGGTGGGAAATGTCGGAGGTAATGCTATATTTGTTCTTTCGGAGAAATAGCTTGTTTCACGATAGCTTCCAGCTATCGTGAAACAAGCTATTTGCGTTAGCAAATTCAGATTTTAAGTAGATGTTATTTTTAACAGCATTGCATGTTTCACACTACGTAATTTCAGACTTCTGTATTCCAAAAATCATAAAAAGCCTTCCAAAGATTGGAAGGCTTTTCAATTTCTTTTAACAGAATGAGCTAACGCTCACATTCCCCAAAGGGATAGATAAATATATAATTTGTGTTTAGAATGGATAAAAATGGGCTTTTGGATTTCTCCTTCACAAAGGTTGCTTTTATCTGAGTTGGAAAAATCATCTATTCGTATGAGTTTTTGCCTAATTACCCAATTCACAAATACGTTATATATGTATCAGTCCTATTTTCTTGGCAAAATTGATATGGTCTATGGTATTGTCCGACCCTATTTTCAGATTGAGGTGTTGCCTGTGGGTTTTTATGGTGCTTACCGCAATACCCAACTCTTCCGCCATTTTTTCATTTTTTTGTCCTCGGGTAATTAAAATCAAGACTTCTTTTTCTCGTCTGGTAAGGTCATCTGCTGTTTTCTGAATCTCCTTTTGCTCTTCTATTTTTTTGAGGAGCGAGTGGTGAAAAGACTTCCTGCCATTTTTTGCTTCCCGAATGGCATGTTTGATTACCTTTGGGTCTGAGCCTTTCACAATAAAGCCATAAGCACCTAGGTCTTTCATTTTCTGAATCCAATAAATGCTTTCATGGGATGAGTAGGAAAGTATTTTGGTATATGAATATTTTTCCCGAATAAATTTGCAAGCCGCCAAACCATCTTCTGGATTGGGCATATTGATATCCAAGAGTAGTACATCTGCCTGATTAGATGATGTATTAAACCATTCTTCTAATTCAGGCTTGCTTCTGGGCATTCCCACTATATTTATATCTTTTTCGTTTTGTAGCATTGCCTCAATTCCCAAAGAAATTTCCAAATGGTCATCGGCTATGCACACATTGATTTTACGCTGTTTCATAGTGTTGTTTGGGTTTAATTATTGGGTCAAGCACGGGCATTTTCATAAAAACACTTGTTCCACTATCTGGTTGAGATTGAAAATCAATAGTTCCATTCATCAATGCAACTCTACTTTTTACATTTTTCAGTCCTATTCCGTCAGTTTTTATTGTATTTCCTAAATCGAAGCCAACTCCATTATCCTCTACTGTAATACTTATTGTTTCCCCACAGTTGGAAATATTAATAATGATTGAACTGGCTTGTGCATGTTTTAAAATATTGGTTGTCAACTCTTGAATAATCCTGTAGCAGTTATGCGATTGCATAGGAGTAAGCTCCTGCTCCATTCCATGTTGCCAAAAACTGACTTTCATTGTGGCGCTCTCGAGTTGGTAAGCCATTTCTTGGAGTGCAAGCAATAAGCCCATTTCTGCGACTTTGTCAGATTGCATTTGATGTGAAAGTTGTCGAGTTTCTTTGTAGGCTTCATCCAACAAACGCTTCACATTCTCATAAGCCACTTTGTTTTGACTCCCAAAAAGGTTGGAGATTCCAGAAAAATTATGCCTGATGGCAACCAGCATTGCTCCCAAGCCATCGTGCAAGTTGTTGGCAAGATTCTTACGCTCTTTCATAATTGCCTCTGTGGTAGCATTCAACAACTCACTTTGGTGTTCGGCTTGTTGCACCAGCAACTCATGATTTTGGAGTTCCAGCTTCTCCTTTTCTCTTCTCATGACTCTCACTCTGTCTACCATGGCAAATCCAAGCGAAACAAAAGTGATGATGTGAGCGAGCTTAAGAAAGTTGTTCACAAATAGGCTTGAATCCAACACCTCAGCATTTCTGAGTGCCAGAACTACACAGCCAATAGCGGGTAAAATAAATGCGATGAAATAGAATGGAAGTACTCTCGCCTTCCCCGCTCTCCATGCCTGAAAAATGACGGCAAACCCCCAAGGAATTATTAGAGTCAAAGCAAGTAGAAATAGCTTCACAAAAATATCTCTATCGGGTAAGAAGTTGAAGAACTCAAAACTCATAATGAGCGTATGAATAGTCAAAACCAGATAAAAGGCAATTAGGCAAAAGGAACTGTAAGACAATACTTTGAATTTGTGATGTTTCCACATTTCAAAATAATGAACCGTAAAGCAGATAAATGCCATTTGGGAAAAGAAGCTTCCCAAACTTCTCGCTCTTTGCTGAAACCACGGAGCATCTTGCCAAACGTACTGGAAACCTAACCCGCTGTCTCCCAAATGGAAAAGCAAGATGGCAAGCATCATTACAGTAAAAGACCAATGAAGTGGTTGTGGGTTTTTGAAGGAATAGCCAAAGGAAATTGAGACAACTAGAATAAAAAATCCCACAAAAATACCATCTAACATATTTGCTAGGCTGGATTCTGCTATGTAATGTTCTGTGGAGTGAAGGCCGAATGGAAGGAAAAGCTCACTATGCGACTTACCTACATATAGGTAGAAACTCTTGCTGGTCTTTGCGGGCAAACGGATTTTATAAACAAAATTTTTATTGTCTATTTCCCTAGTTTGAAAAGGAAAATACGTTCCTGCTAAGTTTGAAGCATGATTTCCTCCATTTCCGAAACTAAAAAACTGTACTGAATCTATGTTAGCATAAGGAGCTTCAAAAAAATAAGTATGCGAAATGGAATCTGTATTTTGAAGCCGAAACCTGAACCATAATGGTGTTTTTTCCGCACCATAGCCTCGATGGAATAGTTTTCCTTGGATTTTTTTAAACTCAAGATGATGGTTTTCAGCATGAATATCTGTTGCAGAAATCACTTCCGAATTAGTAACTTCTGCTACTTCCATAGCAGAGCTTAACATTACAGATTGCTCATTACCATGAAGTAACACCATTTTTGGCGTGGCTTTGAGTACTCCGCTAGCCAAGAAAAACCAAACTAGAAGTAGGGAGAATCGTAACATAGTATTGAATAAGATAGATTAGATTTAACGAACCTAGCAATTATCCTATTCAATATCGGTTGGATGCAACTTATCCGATTCTTTTGCGTTTTTTTGACTTATATTTTGTAGAACGTTCCTTCTTCTTTTTCTCGGGTTCTTCTTCTTTTTCCTCTTCGGGCTTCACGAATTTGAGTAGGAACAGAAAACAAACTGAGAACATGAAAATCCAGTAACTATTGGCAATTCCGTGGTAGAAAGACTGATGGATTCCGATAATCAGGAATAAAATTGAAAGCATTAAAACAAGAACTCTTTTCATTTTTTAATTCTATAGTTGGTTTGCAAATTTAAACTATGAATCTTTGGTTTGGTTGGATTTTGTAGTTTGTGTTTCGGGCAGAGTGAAAATAGATTGAAAAACCTCCTGTTTTGAGGAAAAAAGAGTTGCCAAGTCTCTCTGACTAAAAACCATAAAAACTTCGCTTCTCTTGTAATCTGATTTATTCAGACTTAGCAGACCTCAATCCATGGGCGCATCTCATTTTGTCGCAATAAATTAAAAGGCACTTTTTAAATGAAATAATGGAGTATTATGAATGCTAGGCATCTAATAAAACCAACATCTGGCAGGATTTTCAACCTCTGCCAGCGTATATTTTTTAGTGTGCGACATTTTGAGATGCGCCCCAGTCCATTAATAACCGAATTAAACTTCATATATTACAAACAAGCCACAATTGATTTTTAAGCTGGATTAT
>JBLIFI010000152.1:0-9500 GCA_047633715.1 Flammeovirgaceae bacterium | reverse complement strand
ATTCAAGAGAAAAACTAAGACTAACTTATGTTGAGTGTTATGCAAATAACTGAAAATCAATAACTTAAATATTATTTAGGAAAATAAATGATTTGTATTTTAAGGGTGGGAAATGTCGGGTGAATCACAAAAATCAATTGAAATTATGGGCGTAGCAGAAAAACTACTCCACTCCATCGTAGATTATTTGACCTACGAAGACGAAAGCCAAGAAAAGTACGAATACCAGGATGGCCACATTGTGTCAATGGCTGGCCTGGCGGAACAGCAAATCATAGTTAGATAAGCGCAAATGTAGCTGGAAGCATGTTCGCATCTCTTAAAAACAAAAAATGTAATTATTTTAATAGTGACCTGAAAGTTTCCGCCCAAAAAGTAAACCATTATTATTAGACTTGTCCGACATTGATAATCAATTAGTTACAAATAAGTTATTTTCCAGATAGTTGGAATTATCGCTTTCATCGCCAGGCGACCCTGTCCGACTTTTGCCGCCATGGAATGGGAGGAAACTACCCACAAAAAGTAAACTATGCTCTGCAATTGGCTATTTGGGATAGTTTCTTCGCAAGTCGGTAGCCGATGCTATCAGATAAGGTCGCTTGGCGATGACAAAAAAACGTAAAATACTGATTATCAAAGACGGAGAAGCCTAATAGTATCAGAAAATGAAAGAGCATGTTTCTACTTCGGCAATTCCACCAAAAACACATCATCTCTTTTAAATTGCTCAGACGTTTTAAGCGTTTGGAGATTGATTTCCCCAATCACATAATTCCCTTCCGTGCCTTCATATTTCTCGCTAATGGAAATGAAATCCAATTTATCGAAACTATCTAACTCATTGAATCGGAAATAAACATTTATGTTCACATCATCTGTATAAACAGTACCATTTTTAGATTTTGCCTTGCGATACTCGTAGCCATAACCGTAACGATTTGCGGAAATATCAGACAAAACAGCCGAGCCAGTCGGGTGTCCGCCAGCGCCCTTACCACGGAAAAATTGCTTTTCAGAGAAAGCCGCTTCTACCACAACTCCATTATATTCGTTCTCTACATTATATAGGTAGTTCTCTTCTGTTACAAATTGGGGAACTACATAAATCGCAACTTCTTTCGAATCGTGAGAGAGTTTGTAGGCCTGAGCAATTAGCTTGATTTTCCACTCTTTCTCTTTGGCAAACCGTGCATCGAAAGGTGAGAGATTCTGGATTCCGAAATTGAATATTCCTTCGGGCTTCACAAAAATACCAAAACTATGTGCAGTCAAGATTACGAGTTTATATTTTGCATCAAAACCACCAACATCTAAAATCGGGTCAGTTTCTGCAAAGCCCAATTCTTGTGCTTGCTTCAAAACATCCTCATACGCTTTTCCCTCATTCAAAACCTTGGTCAGAATGTAGTTAGATGAGCCATTGAAAATTCCGCTGATAGAGAAGAGTAATTCATTATCGTAATATTCTTCTAAGGTTCTTATGATGGGAATACTTCCGCAACAAGATGCTTCATAAAGTAAAGAAACTTCGTTTTCCTTCTGCAAATCAACAAATTCCTCTAAATGCTCAGCCACCATTTTTTTGTTGGCACTCACTACACTTTTTCCATTTTGGAGTGATTTTTTGACAATCTTATACGCTTCATCAGCATCATCAATCAACTCTACAACTAAGTTTACCTTATCATTTTGCAAAATATCTTCCTTATCAAAAGTGAAATTTTCTGCGGGAAGTGAACGTTTCTTATCTCTGTTTTTGACAGCAATTCTTTCTATATCAGCTATCAAATTCGTGCTGTTTCCTAACACATCGTGCAAGCCCTGACCTACACAGCCGAAGCCGAATAAGCCTATTTGTAACTTCTTTGGTTTCATTCTTTAGTAGTAAGTAGTTTTTTTTGTATTTAGTAGTGAGATTAAAGCTCTCTACTTTGTTTCTGTGGTAACTTTGGGTTTACGAATAAGGTTTTCGCAAGCGATTGTGGTTAGTTCGTTTCTTTGATTAGATTCTTGAACTTAATGGAAAAATCAGCAAAATATTGGCAATTCTGTTCTAGCTTTTCGTAGTCTAATTGCTTGAAAATTTCTGGATTATCAGACTCTTTGAAATTATTTTTTGTTTGGAGTTTGAGATATTCCTTAGGCTCTTCTTGATTCATTGGGTTTCCCACAAATTCAACCTCAAAATCGCCCCATTTATTGAAAGAATCTATATCTGCCAAAATCAGAGCTTCAAGTTCGTAGATGTGAAGTAACCTGAGAGTTTTCTGATTGAATGTTCTTTTTAGTTTCGAGAAATATTCTTTTCGCTCTTCCAGTTTTTGGGAATAATCTTCACTTTTTCTGATTGCATCCAAGTCTCTTGATAGAATTACCAAATCAGGTTTCTCGAACTCAAATTCAACTCTAAATGCCCTTCTTACTTTGGGATTGTCGAGCATACTTCCTGTAGCCGTTTTCTTGGCAGGCATTTTCAGAAACTCTATCAAAGAAAATTTTCTAGCCAATAAGTTTATGAGTGCATCCGAATCGCTATGGCTTTCTCCTAGAATGGCTACTTTCATACTTCCACATTTTCTAGGTCAGACATTCGCCAATAAGAACTCAAATAATCTACTTCTGTCATGTATGCTTTTGCCTTCAATCTTCTTTTCTCATCCAGTTTGTAAAGTTTAGTTCCTTCATTATTCAGCTTACAAACGAAGATTCTATCCAATTCATTAATCGTCAAAACATCAAGTACATCAGGCGAGTGAGTTGTTAGAATGATTTGTTTATACTGAGATTGTTCTTTCAAAATTGTCATCAGCTTACCCAATTGCTTCGGATGAACTCCAATTTCTGGTTCTTCTATAAAAAACTGTTTTATAGAAGAGTCGAGCAGATGACAAATTATGAGGAACATACGCTTTGTGCCATCTGAAAGGCTTTTCCAATGATACCATTCATTATTGATTTTAAATTGTAGATGTATTTCTTGTGAAGAAACATTATCTAGTTTTTCCACTTCTCTAATTGGAGTCAATTCTACACTATCAATTATTGTAACCTTCTTAAGTTCTTTACTTAATTGTCGTAATAGAGTGTTTTTTTCCGAAACAGAAGGCTTATAGATGTCGAAGAGTCCAGTAGATTTTACTAATATTTGTTTTAATATCTCAGGGAGACCTAAACTGAAAAGTGCGTTCATTACTCCATTTTCTTCATTAGAAGAGTTGCGCTTTTTATGGTGGAAAAATACAGCTTGGGTCAAAAGAGGAATGTTCTTAGGAATTTCAAATGCAAAATATACTGATTTCCCAATTTTATTATTGAACAACTCTTCTGTACTAATATCGGAATGTGAAACTCTGCTTACAGGAATTTCATTTCTAGCAGGTTCATGTAAAATTGCTTTGTAACTCTTCTTTCCATTTATACTATATGTACTTTCAACTGAATTCGACAAAATTCCAGTACTAGCAAATGAGCTTTTAGCTTCTCTAAATATAGCGATAACTTCAGGCTTATTTTGTTCATCTCTCCAAACCAATTCTACATCCGTTGTAGAAATCATAAAATCAAAAAAGACACCTTTGGTAACCCCATCAATTCCCCACTCCAAAAACTCTAAAAAATTAGTTTTTCCGCTCCCATTCTCGCCAATGATGATATTCATACCAGGCAAGAATTCCACTTCCAAATCTTTGATGGATTTGTAGCCACAGAGTTTGACAGATTTTATATAAGTCTGATTTTCGTATTTCATCTTTTGGTTGGGTTAATCTTTCTGCAAGATAACCACTTTTATAAAGAGTTTACACTTCGTTCATTATTGAATTATCTACTGATTCAACTAAAGTCGAATCTACATTCAAAAACTCTTCAATCAGCCTGCCCAATTCCTCAAACTCAATCAAGAAACCATCGTGCCCATAAGTGGAGTTGATAGTGGCGAGTTGGGCATTGGGAATGTATTTGGCAATTCTGACTTGCTCTCGAAGTGGGAAAAGCACATCAGAAGTGATTCCCACTACTAAAGTTTTTGCCTGAATCAGATTTAATGCTCGCTCCACTCCCCCCCTACTTCTTCCCACATTGTGAGAGTCCATTGCTTTGGAAAGCGTCCAATAGGCGAACGCATCGAATCGTTGGGTGAGCTTCTCGCCTTGGTAAGCCTGATAAGAAGATGCTGAGAAATTGTCTGTTTTTTCGGTATCAATATCAGTTTGAGTAGCTTGGTAGGTTTCGTAATTTCTGTAAGAAACGATTGCCATTGCCCGCGCTGCTTTCAAACCTTTCATTCCCGCAGTTGGGCTTTCTTCTTGCCATGTTGAATCTGCCTGAATCGCCAATCTTTGCGATTCGTTGAAGGCAATTCCCCAAGGTGAATGTTGTGCATTTGTAGCAATTGGAAGCAAATTCTCAAATACTTCTGGTTGTTGGATTGCCCACTCCAAAGCCTGTTGCCCGCCCATTGAACCACCAATTAGCACTTTTACTTTACTGATTCCCAAATGATTACGTAATAATTCCAAGCTCCTTGCCATATCCCGAACAGTTACAGTCGGGAAACTATGATAATAAGGTTTCCCCGTTTCAGGATTATTGGAAAGCGCATAAGTTGAACCATAATAAGAACCCAGCATATTGGCACAAACAATAAAATGCTTGCTCGGGTCGAACAATTTTCCAAATCCAACCAAACCGCCCCACCAATCAGTCGCCTCTGAATTGGCTGTGAGCGCATGACAAACCCAAATCACATTAGAAGAATCTTCATTAAGTGTTCCCCAAGTCTGGTATTCCAGTTTGATTTCACTCAATGAGTCTCCTGATTCTAACTCGAACTTATATGGATAGTTGAAAGTCAATTTTTGAGGTACGATTTACGAAGTACGATTTTTAAGGAAGTTGTAATACAGAAAGTTCATTGAGTGTTTTTCTACTTACTATGCGTAACAATTACTCCAATGAAATTTGTTTGGAATTTATGTCTATAGCCAAGAATCTTTTGGTTGCAATGGAATTGCTGATAAACACATAGGTAATTTTTGAGGTACGATTTACGAGCGGTCAGTCATTATCATACAATTTGAAATCAATCAAAAATCGTAAATCGTACCTCGTAAATTTTTAAGCTAATTCTGCTTCAAAAACTTGGTCGAAAGCCTGTTGCAAATCTCCTTTAATGTCTTCGATGTGTTCAATTCCAACAGAAATACGTAACAGGGTTGGAGTTACTCCAGCCTTGATTTGTTCTGCATCAGAAAGCTGTTGGTGCGTGGTAGATGCTGGGTGAATAATCAGCGTTTTGGCATCTCCTACATTTGCCACATGGCTTACGAGTTTTAAGCTATTCACAAACTTCTTCGCCTCATCCAAACCGCCTTTCACTTGGAATGAAAGCACTCCACCGAATCCACGCTTCAAATATTTTTTGGCAAGTTCATGCGTTTGGCTACTTTCCAAACCTGGGTAATTCACGCTCTCCACCAATTCGTGCGACTCCAACCATTGAGCAACTGCCAATGCGTTTTCTACATGACGTTGCACTCTCAATGACAATGTTTCTAAACCTTGAAGTAATAAAAATGCGTTGAAAGGACTCAAAGCAGGCCCAAAATCTCTCAAACCTTCTACCCTTGCTCTAATGATGAAAGCAATATTTGGCAAGCCCAATGGATTTCCTTCCCCGAAAGTATCCCAAAATTTTAAGCCGTGGTAGCCTTCCGATGGCTCTGTGAATTGAGGAAATTTCCCATTTGCCCAGTTAAATTTTCCACTGTCAATAATCACTCCGCCAATGGAAGTTCCATGTCCGCCAATCCACTTGGTTGCCGAAGCAGTTACGATTGTTGCACCGTGTTCGATTGGTCTGAATAAGTAACCGCCTGCCCCGAAAGTATTGTCAACCACTAATGGGATTTCGTGGTCATCAGCTACTTTGGCAATCGCATCAAAATCTGCCACATTGAAACTTGGGTTGCCAATTGTTTCTAAGTAAATCGCTTTTGTATTTTCGTCAATCAGCTTAGCGAAACTTTCCGCTTTGTTGTCTGTATCAGCAAATTTCACATGAACTCCTAACCTTTTGAAAGCAACTTTGAATTGATTGAACGTTCCTCCGTACAAATGAGAAGAGGAAACAATGTTGTCTCCAGCTTGAGTAATATTGTTGAGTGCAATGAACTGAGCAGATTGTCCAGAAGCGGTTGCCAATGCAGCAACTCCGCCTTCCAAAGCAGCAATTCTTTTCTCGAAAGCATCCGTTGTCGGATTCATAATTCGGGTATAAATATTCCCAAACTCTTTGAGAGCGAATAGGTTAGCTCCGTGGTCTGCATCGTTGAAAGTGTAAGAAGTAGTTTGGTAAATTGGAACTGCTCTGGAGTTAGTAGTAGCATCAACTTCCTGACCAGCATGTAATTGTAGGGTTTCGAATCTTAAATTTTCAGACATAGTTTTCTTGTTTTGAATACGTGATATGAACAGAAATGATTATAAAAAAGTTCAGTAGAAGCTGTTTTTTTATGACGAGTGAACCTAAGAGTTGGAACTATTCTTCCAAAACCGACTCAACTCAATCAACAAAAACTTGCTGAAAGGTTAGCAACAACAACAGCAACAAATTGAATTGTTGCTTGAAGAAATAGAGGAAAAAAAATCCACAATTAAGGAAGAGATTTCCTTAAGATTTTGAGAAGACTTGATATTTGAATTTTTCATTTTGTAACTAATTTATAGTGCCTAAAATTAGGCTAGGAATTGGCACCTTTCCCAATTTTTGGAGGTTGCCAGAGGGTCTTCGAGCCTAGTCTCTCGCCTCTTCTGTATAAATCAATTACCTTGGGAATTGGATATTCCGTTTGGTAAGTGTAACTGGTTACAAAGGAATGGTGTGTTTTTGGAAAATGCAAATAATTTGAAGGAGTGTTTTGTTTTTTTCAAAACAGAATAAACACAATAACTTGATAATCAAATACTTATATTTAAATTAAAAATATGTTTGGTAATGCTATTTTAGTGTCGGTGGCGTAAAAACCTTCAAAAAAAACCTTTTTTTATGAAATGATGCGTGAGACACGCATCAAGAACATTTTCCTCTTGGCGCATCTCACGCCAAAAAAAAACTATCAACAACCTTGGTAGCACTACCATATATTTTAGTGTAATTTTAACAACTTGCTTTAATAGTTGGTTCTCTGACAAATTTTGTGGAGGTCGAAATTACTAGATTAAAGAACCTGACTTCTAGCCAATCAAATATAGTTTTCCTCGTTGCGTGTCTCACGCAACACCTTGAATCACATAAATTGTCAGACAACCTAATAGTTTACATTCAAACCATTAAAGCAAAATTTCATGTAGTAACTCATGCTAAACACGGGTTCGATTTTACCTCGAATTCGCACATTGGCAGGTTCAAAAGGACACAGCCAAGTGCTTTTCTGCGTAACATCAGGCAGTAAGAGTTTTCATATCCCAATAATTGAGGACTTGAACTCTTTTTCCGCCACAAACTCGAAAACAAAAACTATAAACAGGGCTTTCTTATAAAAAACATAAAAAGCTCATTTTGATGTTTTTATAGTAATTTAGATATCCTCGCAACAAAAAGAGATTGAAATTTGCTAACGCAAATTGAATTGTTCTACGACATAGTTCCACTACGGACTGAAAGCTATCGGCTACTGATATTTTTAGTTTTATAAGAAAGCCCTCAAACTATAAATTGACATTGAAAAAGACTAAATTTATGCGTTAAGAAAGCAATCACTTTTGGTCGCCTTGATACTTGAATGCAAGTCCAACTGATATTCACTACTAAATATTACTATTATGTCTAGCGAAAAAGAAAAAATGTACGAGATTATGGGCGAGTTGATTTATGCAATCGCCAAGGCAGATGGAATTGTGCAGGAAGAGGAGATTTCCAAACTGAATGAGATTCTCGAAGGGCACCCGTGGGCTTCGGAAATTAGATGGTCTTTCAATTATGAGAAAAACCGAGGAGCTTCTGTGGAAGAAGTTTACAAAAAAGTGATTGACTATTGCAAAAACAATGGTGCTTCCGCAGAATATGCTGAGTTCTTAGATGTGATGAAGCAAGTTGCCAAAGCCAGCGAGGGAATTGATTCAGAGGAAGAACAGGTTATCAACTCATTCACTCAAGATTTGATGGAAAGGTTCAATACAGATATTTCCGAAATGTACGGAGAATAAAGGGAATTGGCGAGTTGGCGAAATAATGAATTGGCGAATTTCTTTCAACTAGTTTCTACAAATACTCCTCTAAATTCTCTACGGCTCTCGGGTATTTCCGCACAATAAAAAACAAGGGAACGAAGAGGAAAATGGGAAGAATAATTCCCCCCACAAAAATTCCGTAAATGATTTGGAATGCACTTCCTACTTCGGAATTAGGCTCGTAGCTCGCATATTTGGTAATAATTAGTGCGGAGAGAATCATAAAAGCTACGAGCAAAAATGGAATGATAAAGACAATGCTTTTTGGATAGAATACAGCTTGACAAACTAGAACTGGAGCAAACGAAATCAGCAAACTCCAATAATGTGTTTTGATTTTGCGCCACAGAAACTGCTTTGGCTTCACTCCTGTTGCTTCTAAAAAAGTGCGAGGTTCAAATTTTGTATAGAAACCTATCATGGCAAACAGGCTTCCCACTCCACCCAAAAGCCAAGCAAATTTGAGTCCGTAAGGCATGCAAACAACACTCACAATATGGAGAAAAAGCATCATCCAACCCGCTTTTTTCATTCCCGACCGCCATTCAAAATTACTTTCTGCCAACCAACTGGTCGGGAAAAGCAATTTTGTTCTGCTGACTTTAATGCTAAACCGAATGAACGGAATAAAGAAAACAGCTAATAAATAAATGGGGAAAATAATCCACTCCAATTTGAATAAAAGAATTACCAAAGTAGGGAAACTCAACAAACCATATTCCGCCCAGTAAATTTGTTTGGAGTCGGGGAAAATAGACTCCAAAAACTGTTTGTCTTTTCTGGTAAGGTGGATGGACAATATAATCTGGAAAGAAATAAAAGCAACCAACCAAGGCGAATCAAAAAGTGGCAGAAACTGCGTTCCCAAAACAAAAGCAACTGCCAAAAAGAGTAGAAGGTAGACAAATCCTAACTCCAAAAACATTCTTTTGAGTTGGATGAACCGAGTTTTCAGAATGATGGGAATTGAAGGCATGGTTCGGGGTTTTCAATGGCGATTCCCAAAGAAATGGAGAAAAGAGGAAGGAAGAAAGAAGAAGGAGCGAATCTTACATAATTCAATCAAATCTCTTAACTCTGACAGGTTTTTGAACCCTGTCAGAGTTTTTCGTAGAAGATTTCCCAACAAATGCGCTCAAACACTTGGCAATCCATTCAATCCGCTCTAATTTTAGTCAGGATTTCAAAAGATGAGAACATTTTCAGGATTTCGCTATTATGAATAGCGAAAGTTCTTTTCTCCTTTTTCTTTCCTCTTTTCTCCTTCA
>JBLIFI010000151.1:0-9525 GCA_047633715.1 Flammeovirgaceae bacterium | reverse complement strand
GGGTATGGTACTCTTGCTCCACTTTTCTTAGACATTGTACTTTTCATAGATTATGTATTCTCCAATTTTGGAAAACAAAATATAAGGATTAAACCTACATAATTGTGTCATGTCCAGTAGTATACAATCACAGCCTCCAGATTAGGTAACTAATTTGAGCTATTTTTGACCTCCACAAAATTTGTCAGAGAACCAAAATAAGAAAGTTCGGAATAACATCGGCTACCAGCTTTCGGCAGATGAAGTCGAGGCTCGAAGGCGAGTCTCATTGCAAATCTCGACTAGCATTTTTTACCTTCCTAGACAATACTTTCTACTTGATACTCAATCATTAAATCCAATCTGTGCCGACATTGAATTCCCTTTCGGCACAAAGTCTGAATCAATTCCCATAATTCGGCAAGTTTCTGCGCCTAATCGGATGGAGTTATTTACACTTCGTTCATCAGGGTAAATGTGCATCATATTTGCCAAATAAAGCTGGTTAATTGGGAGTTTTGCGTTCACAATTCTTTCAGAGAAACCTAAATCACAAATAGTGGCTGCTGTGTTGGTTTTGAAAATATGTGTATCCAAAATCCACTTTTCATCAAAATCAGGGTAGATTTTTTTGAGTGGAGGAATCATTACTTTCTTGATTTCCTCAGAACTCATTTTGGCAATATCTTCTTCCAACGCAAAATAGCGAGAGAGATAAACTAAGTGTTTCCCTTCGTAATTTTCTTTGGGAATGAAATTGGTGTGTTCAATCACTCCACCAAAAGGATAGCCTCCATCGGCAATATTGAGCCAATAAATATCGCTCAATTTCCTGTCCAGCTCCAAAATGGTGCAAACTGCCCCAAAGTATTTCACTTTCCCAATATCTGTAGCGAGTTTTTTATTGTGAGGTTCAACCAGCTTCTCAATAATGTTGGAGGGAATTGTTAAAACGGTTTGGTCTGCCAGAAAAATTTCGTTTTCCGTTTTTGCGCCAATTGCTTTTCCATCCTCCAAAATCAATTCTTCTACCTTTGCATTTGTGTGAACTCTGACTCCGTTCTCTTTCAATTTCTCAATCAAAGCAAGTAACAAAGTCCGCAAACTTCCTTCTACATAGCCGAGTTGTTCTTCCCCGTTTTTTCTGGAGTTCATGCGTTGGCGCAATCTGCCAATCATCCAAGCCAAGGGGATTCTGTCTGCATAAGGCCCGAATTTGATATTGAGCAAAGGTTTCCAAAGTGAATCGGTTACATTTTTACCTGCATATTTATAGAACCACTCCAGCGCAGAAACCGATTCATATTTCTTCCAATCGGCTACTTTTCCCAGAAACAAGCTGGATAATCCAAACTTTGCTTTTCCGAACAGATTGATTGGCGAGAATTTTACCAAATCCAGCGGAGAATTGAAATCGAAAATTTTCCCATTTCGGAAAACGCCCATGCTTGTTTTCCTGAAAATCAGCTTGTCGGCAATTCCCAAATCTTGAATGAGCCAATTGATTTCTGCATCGTGCGTGAAAAAATGATGGTAATAATGCTCAAGGTAAGTTCCTCCGATGGGGAACGTATTTAATAATCCACCCAAATTCGGACTTCCTTCTAAAACAGTCACTTCGTTGTCAGGTGATTTTGAGGCGATGTAAGCAGTTGCTAGCCCTGTAATTCCTCCTCCAACAATTATAATTTTCTTTTTCATAATTCGTTAGTAGCAATTGTCAAGAAAACACCTAAATTGTAGGTGTTTTCTGAATTTTAAACTCCAAAATAATTGCGCAAGATACGAAAGCTCGGAAATATGGATTAAATAATACTACAATAACTCAATTGCCATGAAAAAAGAGGAAATAGTCGAAACAGCAATGATACGAAATGAGAAGGGTCTTTTCTTCGTGCATTTATGTGAACATTCTGAGTTGGGAAAATATGTGCGTGTTTCCCAAAAAGTATCACCCTTTTCAAACGAGTTCCAATCCATAACAATCAACCCTAGTTTTTTAGATAATATGATTGAAGTATTGCAGAAGTATAAATCTCAGATAAATCCAACAATCATAAGAGACAAAACGAAGAAAAATGTAGATACTAAACCAGAACTGCATCATGGAAAGTATGAAGAAATGGTGTTGAGATACTTAAAAGGTATTTCTCCGAAAGAACTGTGTTTGCAGTTTGGGATTACTATAAAAGACTTTGAGCAAATTTTACAAAATAAAAATATCGTATTCTTGGAGAATAATACAAAACCCCCATTCAAAAGAAGGTATTGGAAAAGAACAAGGTAGTATTGATTGAAATTAAAAAATCAGTTTTTCTATTTCAATTGTTCACAAAATCTAAATCTTAAAAAGATTGATATAAATTTGTAGACTCCAAAAGCAAAAGCCATCATAATCCAACTGCATTCTTTTAATTGAATATTAGTTGATTGAAACATAAAAACTCATGAATAGAAGAGACTTTCTCCGAAATACTGCGTTGGGCGCATCTGCACTCACACTTTCTCCGAACCTATTGTTTTCGGCAAGTAAAACACACCAATTAACCATTTTGCATACCAATGATATGCACTCTCGCATTGAGCCATTCCCAATGAACGCCAAGCGAAGCCCTGGAATGGGAGGAATGGCAAGAAGAGCGTCTCTGATTGACCAAATCCGTGCAGAAGGAAACGAGGTATTGCTCTTAGATGCGGGAGACATTTTTCAGGGAACTCCTTATTTCAATTTTTTTGGCGGAGAGTTGGAGTTTAAGCTCATGAGCCAAATGGGTTATGATGCTGCCACGATGGGAAACCATGATTTCGATGCAGGATTGAGCGGGTTTGTTAAACAACTTCCGTTGGCAAATTTCCAGTTCGTGAATGCGAATTATACATTTGAGGAAGATGTTTTGAAAAAATCTGTGAAGCCCTACAAAATTTTCAAAAAAGGGAAAGTTACGGTTGGAGTGTTCGGACTCGGAATTGAATTAGAAAGTTTAGTGCCGAAGGATTTGTATGGAAATACAAAATATGCTGACCCAATTGGTGTCGCAAAAGAAATTGTGAGCGAGTTGAAAGCCAAAAAATGTGACCTGATTATCTGCCTTTCCCATTTGGGGAACAAATACAAAGTCGATAAAGTATCTGATGAAATATTGGCACAAAGTGTAGATGGAATTGATTTAATAATTGGCGGACATACGCACACTTTTTTAACATCGCCTCAAGAGTACCAAACTCCAAATGGGAGTAAAGTCCTTGTAAATCAAGTAGGTTGGGCTGGAATAAACCTCGGTAGAATTGATTACTTTTTTAACAATGACTTGTCTGACAAAAAGGCAGAATCTAGCGTAATTGGAATTCGGGGAAATCAAAGTAATTTCTGAAAAAATATTTTTTAATATTTATTTATAAGTATTTTCAACTTGCTGATTATCAGTAGCTTAACTCTTGTTTGTTATTGATTTAAGCCTTTGATTTTCAGTAAGTTATCCCTCCAAATTTTTATTTTTCATCGGCTTCCAAAGCCTGCTCTCTATTTTTTTTCCCCACTTTTTTTTTCCACTTTTGTGTTCGCAGAAAGCCAATTTTGAAGGCAGTTCTTAAGAATTTGCCTTTCCCATTTTGGAACATCTCCCGACTGAGCAAGTTGGCTCGTGAAGCCACCAACTACAGAACCAATTTTAGTTATCGAATGTAACTGGAAATTCATCGAATTTACTGAGACTGTCATCCAGTCTCTAAACTTTTCGGATACGGTTTGTCAGCTTTGAGCGTTCTATATTGGCAGATGCGAAACTTTAGCAACAGAACCAACAAAATACCGCAACTGACAACAAATGGCTAATTCTTTACTTCATAACCCGAACGGCTTGCTGAAAAATAATACTTCGCAATACAAACATCAACTTGTTTGGGAAAACTGTCTTGAAATCATTCGCCAAGAAGTGCCTCAGCAAAGCTTCGAGACATGGTTCAAGCCAATAAAAGCATTGAAACTCAATGAGCATGTGCTTACAATAGAAGTGCCAAGCCCATTTTTTTACGAATGGTTAGAAGAATATTATGTTCATATTCTTAAAAAAGCAGTTTCCAAAGAATTAGGAGTAGGAGGGAAGTTGGAGTATTCGGTTATTGTAGATAAAGGACCGGCAAATACCAGCCAGCCATTCACTATCAAAGTGAGAAAAAACAGGCAAGATGCTGTTGAGCAAAGAGCGAAAGGCAAAACCATGCAAATGGCGAGCTTGAATGAACCAAAAAACAACGAGAAATACCAAGATATTAAAGGGCAGTCAATTAAAGTAAATCCTGTTACAAGCCCTTTCAACAAGCCTGAGATTGACCCAAATCATACTTCTTCTCAACTCAATCCGAACTATACTTTCGAGAACTACATAGAAGGAGATTGCAATAGATTGGCAAGAGCAGCAGGAATGGCAATTGCCGAACGCCCAGGAACTACTTCCTTTAATCCGCTGGTGCTTTATAGCAATGTCGGATTGGGGAAAACTCACTTGGCGCAATCAATTGGCAACGAAGTGAAGGCAAGGTATCCAGAGAAATTTGTGCTTTATGTTTCTTCGGAGCAGTTTACTGCACAATATATTGAGGCATTGAAAGCCAATTCTATTCAGAATTTCACGAATTACTATCTCCAAATAGATGTGCTGATTATTGATGATATTCAATTTTTGGCAAGAAAAGAGAAGACGCAAGAAGCTTTCTTTCATATTTTCAATCATTTGCACCAATCTGGAAAGCAGATAATCATGACTTCTGACCAAGCTCCGAAGAGTTTGACAGGTTTGCAAGAACGTTTACTCTCCCGTTTCAAATGGGGATTAACTGCAGATATTCAAGCACCTAGTTTTGAGACTAGATTAGCAATCATTCAAACGAAAATTCAAGCAGAAGGAGTTCCTGTTCCTGAAGATGTAATGGAATACATCGCTTACAACGTAGATACGAATATTCGTGAGCTGGAAGGTGTTTTGATTTCCCTAATTGCCAATTCGTCTTTCATGCGAACTGCCATTGACATGACTTTAGCGGAAACAACCCTCAATCATCTGATTCAATATAATCAGAAAGAATTGTCGGTAGATATTATTCAGAAGATTGTGGCAAGCTATTTCAAACTATCGGTAGATGATTTGAAATCCAAAACGAGAAAAAAAGAAATTGCCCAAGCAAGGCAAATTGCCATGCACTTTTGCAAGCAACTGACCAAAACACCAGTCAAGATTATTGGAGATAGATTTGGAGGCAGAGACCACAGCACGGTCGTTCATGCTAGCAAGGCAGTAGTTAGGAAAACGGAAAATGACTCACTTTACCAAAAAATAGTTGGAGAGATTCAAGATGAATTAGTGGCGAAGGACTAAAGTTTTCAGAAATAAACTTGAGTATCAATTGCGTTCAAGTAAAAGTGAAAAGCCCACAAATCAATTTGATTTGTGGGCTTTTCACTTTCTAGTCTATTTTCTATCTCTTTTTGAGCTTTTCGTCTAATTCTTTCAACCACTCCACGGCTTCATCTACTTCAGGAAGTGCCAAAACCTTGAGTCCCTCCATGGCTTCCTCTTTGGTCATTGCTTTTTTGAGTTTTAAAGTTCCCCCACTTTGCACTTTAATAATTGGGCTTACTTTTCTTCTCAATCCTGGGTTTGCACCTAAGTAATGATCCACATATTCTCTTTCAGAAGCAGTACCAGTTAAGTATTGCTCCACCATTTCTTCCGTGGTATGCTTCAAAGTTCTAACCACCACCATAAGTGAGCCATCTCTTCTTCTGAAAACCGCTCTGCCATCTCTCAATATATACTTATTCAATAAATGGCTATCCATATTGAATTTGTTTTCCCAAGCTAGGAAAAGTACATCTTTCACATTCGTAATGAATTTATGCACATCTTTTTCTTCACCATGAAAAATTACATGATAGTCGAAGCGAGGTACAGGTCCTCTCTTTCCTCTGCGTAAATTGTCTTGTTTTTTTCCCATAGTTAAAAAAGGTCTAGTTCAATGTATTGGTTAAAAGAGTTAGTTATTATATCCATTCTAGTTGTTTTCTGTCAAAATGATGTGATAGTTCACAAACGTGATTGTAATGGTTATTTGTTTTGTGTATTTACGCAGAAAAGTAGTTTATACGTAAATGGAAAGTGCTTACAAACATTAAAGTATATGATATTGTTACGAATGGGTAAATATGGAAAAAAAAATATTTTATTCCAAACAATTATTGTGCGGGTCTAAAATGAGAGGTGTTAATAAATCGGTATTTCTGTTCATTTTTGCATATTGCAAGCTGTTTAGGCTTACTTATATCAATAAGCCGTATGAACTATGGAAAAACCTGAGTTTTACCGCTGAAGTAGTTTTCTATTGGAAAGGCTCTTGGTTTTTACTATCTCAAATTTAGCATTGTCATATTCAAAACTACTGTCTGAAATAATGTAGATTTGCATGATTTACTTTCAAGGTATCAAAATAATCATAAGTAAGAATATATTATATTTTTCAGATTTTATATTTGAGTAAGTTTTTACACAAAGGACTTATTTCACACTCTCCAAACTTAATTGAACCCATACTTGTTATTTCTTTTCAGGAAGAACACTTCAAGAACTCAAACTGTAGAATAATATGAATAAATTTTGCACTTTTTTAATTGTTCTTTTCTTTGTGCATTCTTTTACTGCATTCTCTCAATTTACCAAAGAGACATTTGGGAAGAACAGAATGCAGTATGAGCAGTTCGACTGGCGTTTTGTAACGACCCAGAATTTCGACATCTATTACTATGAAGGAGGATATGACTTAGCTGTTCTCACAGCTAAGTATGCAGAACTCGACTTCAAAACAGTAACAGATGCAGTTGGGTTTTCCCCTTATAGCAGAACTAAGGTATTTGTGTATGAGTCAGTTGCCGACTTGCAACAAAGTAATGTAGGAATTAAGCAACAAGGGCTTGAGGTCAACGGGCAAACGCAATTCGTGCGTTCAGAAGTGGAAATTGCATTTACAGGAACTAGAGAGACTTATAGAACGAAGTTGCGTGCATCCATTGCCGATATATTGATTTTTGAGATGATGTATGGAGGGAATTTGAAAGAATTACTCCAAAGCTCTTACTTATTGAGTTTGCCAGAGTGGTTTATGGGAGGTGCCGCTCAGTATATTTCTGAAGGTTGGACGGTGGAAATGGACAACTTTGTGCGTGACTTACTAGTAAATACTAATTTCAAATCTCCTGATAAGCTAACAGATATGGAAGCTCGACTTGTTGGGCAGTCTATTTGGAATTTCATAGCTGAGAAATATGGAAAATCCAATGTGGCAAATATTCTGAACTTGACCAGAATTATGAGGAACGAAACAGAAAGTATCCAGAATACTTTGGGCATTCCCTACGATAAATTCATCAAGCTTTGGAAAGCGTTTTACCTTCAGCAATATGAGGAAATAAAGAAAAATCACAAAATGGTTTCAGATTCCATCCTTTTACTGAAAACTAAAAAAGGATTGGAAATCAGTCAGCTTTCAGTAAACCCAAATGGAAAATATTTAGCTTTTACTGAAAACATGGTAGGAAAGCTCAAAGTCAAAATATATGACCTTGATAAGAAGAGTGAAAAAACTATTTATACTAGTGGTTACAAGGTTGTCAATCAGCAATACAATAAAAAAATACCACTTATTGCATGGAAAGGAAATTCAGAAATAGTTGTGATTGCTCCAAAAAGAGGCAAAAATTTCCTTAGTATTATTCCTGTTGGGAAGGTAGAAAGAGGGAAAGAGGCTTCAAAAATGGAACTCACAGATTTTACTCTAGTAAATAGTATTGATATATCCTCGAACGGCTCGAAAATGGTTTTGAGTGGTGTGCAGAAATCTCAGAGCGATATTTTTATCTATAACTTTTCCAATAAGAGAGTGGTAAAAGTAACCAATGATATTTTCGATGATATTGATGCAAAGTATGTCCCGAACTCCAATAATATTGTTTTTGCCTCAAACAGGACTAATGATACTTTGGCAATTGCGCAAAAAGCGAAAGTAGAAGACCTTAGTAACAACTATAATATCTATTCTGCCTCAGAAAACGATTCAAAGGTTTTTAAAAGAATATCAAATACATTGAGTTTTGATTATAACCCAATTCCCATAAACGAAGAGAAAATTGTTTTTCTGAGCGATCAGCGTGGAATTACCCACCTGTTTGGGTACGATATGAAAGATGGAGTTACCCATCAGATTAGTAATTACTCAAACAATATTGAGAATTTTGCTCTTTCCCCAAAATCTGATAGGATTTACTTTGTTGCAGCTAAAGAGATGGAAGATAGAATTCTTTCAGAAAGATTTGATTTCACAGCAAGCACGTTTACAGGTAAAACACAAAGACAACAAATTATGGAATTGCGTTACGTTCAAAAACAACGTGAAGCTAGAAAGAAGGAAGACAAAGGGAAGAAGCCAGAAGAATTGAAATCAGAAGAAGATAATAAAGACTCTAAGGATGATAAAGAAGGCTATGAATTTGACTCTATCTCCAAAAATAAGCGAAAGAAATTTTTGGAAAAATTCAAATCGAAATTAAACCTCAATGGAGGATTAGGTAATGCGGAAAATGTAAAAATTTCAAAATCAGAAGATTACCAAAATAATTTCACACTAGAAAGCTTTACAACTTCTGTGGCAATTGACCCTCTCAGAAATGTGTTTTCAGAAGGGCTTTTCGGAGGTTTCGGTTTCCTTCTCGAAATTGATATGACAGATGTGCGTGAAAACCATAAAGTTAGGGGAGGAATATTTAGCATGTTGGACATCAATAATAGTGCGTTTTTCGGAGAATACGAGTACCTGAAAAATAGGATTGACCTAAAAGTGAGATTTGATAAATCTAATTTTCAAATTAGTGAAAACGATTTTAGTCAGCGTTATAGGATTAATTCTTTTGATATGTCAGCTTCTTATCCAATTAGTATTCAGAGCAGGCTTTCACTGTCTGGAACCTATCAGAATACAAGCTATTTGGTTACTGCAGGAGATATTACAGGCTTTGTAGGTGCGCTGGGAGTTTCAGATATTGTGAAACATTATGGCGGTTTCAAAACAGAGTTTGTGTATGACAATAGTTTTGTAACAGGAATGAATATGTATGTAGGCACGAAATTCAGAGTGGGTTATGAACATAATTTCAGCTTTGATAATTCTCAATTCGGTTTTGGGAATATTACTGCGGAAGTTCGCCACTACCAGAAACTACACAAATCAATTATTCTTGCAGGCAGATTGATGTATGGACAGTTTACTGGAGCAAGTAAAAAGAGGTATTTTTTAGGAGGAATGGATAATTGGTTTGGCGGAGATGTTGATAATGGTACTCAGGAGTATATCAGCCCAGCAAACATACAACTTCCAGGCGCTGCCAATTTGAATGACTTGAGCGATTTACTGTTTTCTCGATTCATGACAAGCATGAGAGGGTTCAATTACAACAGGCTGAATGGAACTTCTGTTTTATTATCAAATGTAGAGCTACGGATTCCT
>JBLIFI010000150.1:0-9690 GCA_047633715.1 Flammeovirgaceae bacterium | reverse complement strand
TCACTAATTGACCGTATAGAGTAGGGTTGGTAGGGAGAAATACAAATTACGGCTTTATCTGAAATAGTATATTTATCTAATTCTACTTGTAATTCTACCTCTCCTTTGAGTATTAAAATGATAGAGTAATAATTATGCCTCTGTATATGGTCGAAATAGCTATCATCTTCGAATGAAAATAGTTTAAGGGCGAGGTTACCATTGGTTTGATTGGTGATTATTGGAGTTTTTTTATCCATAATATGTACAAATAACTGACGACTAAGGTAATTTACTTAATCGTCAGTTATGAATTTTAAACTAGTGCATTTAGGAGCTGATGTACTAGATTACCCATTTGTTTTTGCTGCTAGTATATCTATTTTTTCAATTACAGGAGCTTCAGCTAATAACTCTGGTGCATTTGCCATGAGAGCTGCCGCAATTTTTCCTGCAAGATGTGCTTCCCTTCCACTTTCATGGGAGAAAGTATCAAATATGCCAAAAGTAGATGAATCAATTTTGATAGCATACCAAGTGGCTGTATCTGGCTCTTCCATAGCTAAAGGAAGTGCACCTGCTATGAAATCTGCTACTTCTTGCTCTTTTCCCTGTTTCGCTTTTAACCTGACTAATAATCCGAATTTTACCATTTCATTAAAGTTTTATGATTAATAATAGTACAAATCTGGGGCTAAAATCGTTGTGTTAAAATAGACAATTCGGGATGAATGATGGATGATTTTTTCTTGTTGTTGATTTAGCTATAAAATGAGTAGCCAACACCGCAACTTGCCATTCGCTGGCCGTCCGCAACTAGCTGTCCGCATTCAATTTCGGGGAAAGAAAATCGAAGTTGGGCTTGGAGTTTGATAGGGTTGGGTTTGGAGTGAAAAACATTCAATTGGTGAGCCATTCCCCAAAATTGGCGGAGTGCCGCCCAGCGACCTCTAATTGGCTGGGTTGACTCTCACTATTTAGATGGGGGTTTTCGAAAATACTAGTTTCTTCTCATCAATGAACAATTTACGAAATCCAACAAAAACAGTTTATAAAGTAAACTGCGTAACATAAGTTAATCGCATGCTTTATAAACTGCTTAGATTCAGAAATAGAATATTCTCGAACTAATAAAACCCCATCAAAGCCATTGCATGACACATGATAAATGCCAATACGGAAGTGATTATTCCCCAAAGAAACACATTGAATGATTTTCTCAGGAAGCTGAATTTTTTCTCTAGGGTTTTACCCATATGATACGAATCATGGGCAATTATTCGGTATAATTCATCTCCTTGATGTATCAAGTTCATCAATCCATCTGTATATTCACTTTCTTCCAAGTCGTGGAAATTACCATAAAAAAGGAAGTTGGTAATAGATTTTGGTTGTTTACTGCCAGCATCTTTTCCATGATTCAATTCTGGGCGAGTGGCAAAAATGGCAAGGGCAATAGAGCCTAGGTTAGTCAGCAACATCAGAATAATAGGGAAAATTAAATGCGGGTCTTCTCCAAGTTGGCTCATTACTGTTCCGAGAACAATAGAAAGAATCAGGGCATTTATGGAAATCAGAATACTTGATTTCCTGTCTACCATTGTCCCTAAAGTATATTGATTTTTAGAGACTAGGCGGAACAGCGTTTCAACTCCTCTTTCTGCCCGAGGTGCAACTTTAGAGAGTTTTTTCTTTAATGTCTTTAACTCATCAGCATCTACCTGCAAGTCGCTCATCAGCAAATCATCTTGCAGTTTCTCCTGTTTCTTCTTGAGTTTTTTAGCTTGTTTCTCGGTAATTTCATCGGGCTTCTCTTCCATAATTTCTATTAATGTGGTTTGAATGCTTTGCATTTGGCGCATTCTACACCTTTTAATGTGTTTTTCAGTTTGATTCCATTCACATGGTTGACTACAAAGTCTTGAATGAAAGCATGCTTGCTTTTGTGAGTGTTTACACCTACTTGGCTATCTTTTACTTTATCTCTAATCAGGTTGTCATACTGCTGTTCTCCCCAACAGTTAGGACAAACTCCCTCAGGTGCTTGTAGGTCTTTTCCTTCTTCCTTCCTTTTCAAATAATCGATAATGGAGTTTACTAAATTCATGTTTCTAAATTTATGTTTGAGTTTTCTTGGCTAAAATTCCAATGGTTAATCCTTGGGCAATAATTGAGAAGGCGACTACAATGAAAGTAATGGCTATAAATAAATCTTTGGCTTCATTTTCGGGAAGTGACATTGCCAATCCTAAAGAAATACCACCTCTCAATCCACCCCAAGTCAATAAAGCTAAAATGCCTTTTTCCTTTTTACTTTTGTCTTTCAATATACTGTATGGAAGTAGCACAGACAAAAATCTGGCGAAAAGAACAACTAGAATTACGATTACTGCTATAATTACATAAATTGATTCAAAGTTCAATAAGTGTAGTGTGAGCCCGAGCATCAGAAACAGAATACCATTCAAAGTCTCATCAATTACCTCCCAAAAGCGGTTGAAAAATTTTGTTCCTTCCGATTGGGAATCATTCAGATGTAGGCGATTTCCAATAATCAGCCCAGCCACAACCATTGCCAATGGCCCAGAAGTGTGAAGTAGCACAGCAATTGAATAGCCCGCTGCCGCAATGGCAATACTGAGTATTACTTGTAATTCTGAGTTGTCTGAACAGAGCTTGATGAGGTAATATCCAACAAAACCTAGAGCCGCACCAAACAATAATCCACCACCAACTTCTTCTAAAAAGAGCATAAATATTTCCCCTCCTAATTCTTCTGCATGAGCTGATGCCAATGACCTGAACCAAATCAGAATGCCTGAATAGACAATCACTCCAACGCCATCATTAAAAAGTGATTCGCCTTCAATCTTCATCTTGATACTCTGACTAACTCCTGATTTTTTCAGAATTGCCAATGCGGCCACAGGGTCGGTAGGAGAAATGAGTGCGCCAAACAGCAGACAGTAAATGAAATCGACAGAAATGCCAAACATGCCTACCAAGTAATATAGCATTGTGCCAATGATTATTGTAGAGATTAGGACACTTACAGTTGCGAAGGAGGTAACAAATTTCTTCTGTTTCTTCAATAAACCATAATCCACATGCAACGAACCTGCAAAAAGCAGAAAACTCAAAAGGCTATCAAATAGCAATTCTTCGAAGCGTGCATCTATAATCAATTGGCAGAAAAATGTGTAAAAATCTTCTGATACATATTTGGATAGCGTAAGCACTAAAGCGGTCAGAATTCCTGTAACCATTAAACCAATGGCGGTAGGTAATTTGAGTACTTTGTAATTGAAAACACTAAATAGTGCCACAAACAAGAGTAATATGCTGAAGGATTGGAACATGATTTTTGATTCAAGGGTGAAGGAGATAAGCTATTCTTCTCGCCAATTTATGTTGTAAATCAGACCTATACTGATAGAAGTTTGCTTTAGCTCTCCCGTCAGATATTTGACTTCGGCAAAGGGCAAAAAGTTTCCAAAAGAGCCATGAAGTCCACCGCCTACGCCTAGCCCAAAGGCTTCAGTAGTATGGAGATGATGATTTTCCCATTCCCTCTCTTTGCTATAATTGATACTTGTTAGTGGATATATGCCTATTTTTTCGCCTACTTCAAATATGTAGTGAATGGCGAAGCCGTATTCGGTAAGTTGCCTCTCAATATCCGCTTCTGTGGTTTTTGGGAAATAAGAGAACTCGGGTCCAAAGCAAAGTTTTTCAGATGCGTAATAGTAAAGCCTAAACTGTGGTGCTACTTGAGAAATGTCGGAACCATAGGTCGCACCAGTTCCAATCAAGAGTTGAGCATGACAGTTGAAGCTCAGCAATACGAATGCAAAGCAGAAAATGCGACTCTTATATGTAGTTGCCCTAAGCATTTGTTCTAAAGATTTGAAGCGTTTCAATCAAAAATGTACTGATTTCATTTCCCGATTTCCCTGTGGATGCCATCACTCCTCCATCCCAGTTATCAGCCCATTTACCTTGGCTGAGTGCTAAAAAACTAGATACTGCCATACTTTCTCCGTCCTTGTAACCCGATATGTAGTAATATAAATCATCAACCAATGAATCTGGAACTGCTAGTCCAGCACCTACAAAAAGGTTTTTGGAGGAATCAGCTTCTGTGTAAATTCCTAAGTCGAAATGATGAGGCCAAACTCTTATTTCCGAGTCGAGTTTTTCGTTTTGTAAGAAAATTTGAAACTGATTTTGGGCAACCGAGAGTAAACCTGCAAGTCTGTGCATTTCAGATTTTGAGACGAGTTCATATCGGAAGTCATTCCCTAAACTATTATAAGGAATGTCATAATGGAGTGAGTAATTATAACTCCCTTCTATGCCAGCAGTAGCAATCTTTTTGCTGACCCAATCTACTACTGCGTTGTGAGAGGATTCATGTAGTGGCAAACTGTCTTGTACTTCGCCTACTTTTAGCCACTCTAATGAGAAATCAGTATAATTCAGCCCAACCTGAAAGCCTGTATTTGCTAAAAAGCGAGAAGTTAATCTGAGGTTTTCTGAATCCCAACCCAAGTTTGTGTGGCTGTCATCTGCCTTTTTATCCACAAAATTAATTCCTGCGACTGCTAAATATTGAGCAGCCAAATGAAGTTGTTTGAGCATGATATGTTGGGTTTTGGTAAGGTTTAAATATTTTTGAAATCTCATCTGACAGAAGTGGTCAGATGAGATTTATAATTAAAGTATCATTCCAGCATAGTTGATACCCGTGAGGTAATACATATCTCTATTGAGTGTAGATAAATCATCTAGCCTGAATTGAGTGGTATCGGCATAGCCACATGAGCGAGCAATTACTTTCAGCAGTTCATTAGAGGCATGGAAATAATTATAAAGCCTTTTGGCAGCTAGATTTATTTCGATACGCTGTCTAAGGCTTTCTTTCTGAGTGGCAATACCTACGGGGCAATTATTGGTGTGACAAGCTCGCATTCCTAAACAACCTATTGCTTGTAGAGCCGAATTGGAAACGGCAATGGCATCTGCTCCAAGCATGAGTGCTTTGGCAAAATCATCGGCAATTCGCAGACCTCCAGTAATTACGAGTGAGACATCTTTTACTCCTTGGTCGTTCAAGAATTTTCTAGCACGAGCCAATGCAGGAATTGTAGGCACATTGATGTTATTCTTTAGCACATTTGGAGCGGCTCCAGTTCCTCCACCTCTTCCATCGAGAATGATATAATCAGCATCGGCTTCGAGAGCAAATGCAAGGTCTTTCTCAATATGGCTGGCGGCCAACTTGAATCCAATAGGAACACCTCCTGTTACCTTTCTTACTTCATCTCCAAAATCTCTGAAATCTGCAATTGAACTCAAGTCTGTAAATGTGGCAGGAGATATGGCAGAAACGCCCTCTTCCAAACCTCTTACTTTGGCAATTTCCCCTTTCACTTTCTCTCCTGGCAAATGTCCTCCCGTACCTGTTTTTGCACCCTGCCCACCTTTAAAGTGAAAGGCTTGCGATTTCTCAACCTTGTCCCAAGAGAAACCAAATTTTGCAGAAGCTAATTCATATAAATAATTTGAATTGGCGGCTTGTTCATCTGGCAACATACCGCCTTCTCCTGAACAGATTCCCGTTCCTGCCATTTCAGCTCCTTTAGATAAGGCAATCTTTGCTTCCCGAGAGAGTGCGCCAAAACTCATATCAGATACAAAAACAGGCATGGAAAGTACCATTGGCTTCTTTGCTCTTGGGCCAATAATTGTTTGAGTGCTTACTTCGGCTTCATCTAAAAGTGGCTTCTTTGCCATTTGAGCGGGTAGGAATTGAATATTTTCCCATTTAGGCAATAGGTTTCTATCCACTCCCATGGCAGATGTGAAGCCATGATGCCCAATGTTTTTCAGTCCATTGGCGGCAATTTCTTTGATATAACCCGTATAAGGTTCTGTGCTTTCTGCATGCGTATCTGCATAAGCGCCTTGATATTCATCTCTATTGAATGGCTGTGGGTGCTTTTCTAAAAAAGCGTGGATTTCTTCTTCATCCACAAATAAATCTCCGCTATTGATATGCGCTGTGAATTTGTGAAGTGCCTCGGAATTATTATAAGCACTCACTCCTGTTTCATAACGGTAATCCCAACCATGCACTCCACAAATTAAATCTTTGCCTTCCACATGTCCGTCAGACATTAAAGCGCCTCTGTGCAGGCATCTTCCGTAGAGTACAGATACTTCATCATCGTACTTTACAATTACCAAATCTAGCCCTGAGACTAAGGCATGTGTTGGTTTTCTGTCTTCAATTTTGTTGAGCGGGAATAGTTTGGTTAATTTCATATTTGATTTAAGTTCGGGTGAAAATATTTCCTTGAATGTAGCTAAATTCCGAGCAAAAGTAGGTTGGATTTACAGAATTATAGAGGAGAAGATAAAGTGATTCTTCTGATTGTACTTTAGCCGACAATGTGATGGGCTTACTACTTAATTTTATTCCAATCCTATCAGAATTTCAATTCTAGCAGTTTCCAAACCCTCAGACTTAAGAACTCATATTACGTAGTGTCGTACTTGCTCGACTCGGAGAGTCAAGGTACAGTATGATTTCGTACCACGACTCTCTGATGGGACTCGCCTTCGAGTCGTTCAGGCATTACATCTTTGTGGATTTAGATAAGGAATACTTGAAAATCGAACCAAAAAGTAATTGTGCGTAACATGAGTTAAGAAGATTACTATCTCATCCTTTCAGTTTTATCCATTGAGCTTCTGCCATTTTTTTACTCTCAATTGGCTTCTCATTCCATTCATCTTGAGTGTTCTCATCTGCATCTTTATAAAATACATGTAGCTCGCCATCTTGAATTAACGCACTATGTGCATCTGATTCAACAAGAATTCCTTCGGCAACGGCAATTGAACAGTAACCACCATATTTTGGGATATATTTTTCAGGATTTTGGTCAAACTCTTTCTTATTGGCTTCAGTTGCAAAAAGGTAGATAGCATCCAAATAGGTGGAAGATAAACCTTCTTTTCCTAGTACCGCTTTTCCATTATATACACTTATGACATCATGCCCATTGAGCGCCTTGCCGTCTTCTAAATATTGAACTTTCATTTTTATGATTTTTAATTTAATGCTAGACATTTCAAAAAAACTAGACCTCGGCAGCGGTGTCGATGGCGACTCCCAGAATACCTTGACGATGGTCGGCCCCCGAAGGTTGGTGTTAAAGCCGTTCAACGTCTGTGGTCCGACCATCGGCAGGACCTGCGGACTCTGCCAGCGATTCGCTTTTGTCCAGCACTATAGATTTTGGTTGTCTGACAATTTTTGTGATTGATGTGTTCCATGAAATACGAAATAATCATCAATTACAGCCTCCAGATTAGACAACTAATCTGAGCTGTTTTTGACCTCCACAAAATTTGTCAGAGAACCTAGATTTTTAATTAAGTACGTTTTGCTATTTACTGTTTATTCAATGTTGTTTTTATACCACTAGACTTTATCACGATTGGTTTACTATACTCGTTTTTCGGCTCGGCTCGACTCGGAGAGTCGAGGTACGAACAAACAATGTGACTGCTTTCATCTTAGTTTTGCACAAGTCCTATCAATATTTTTTTAGAGAATTGTAGCTAACACCGCAACTAGCCGTTTGCATTCAATTTTGGGGAAACTAAACCGAAATTGAGCTTGGAGTTTGATAGAGTTTAATTTGTAGTGAAAAGCATTCAAATAGATAAGCCATTCCCCAAAATTGGCGGAGTGCCGCTCAGCAGCTTCTCACCAGCTTACTTGACTCCCAGGGTTTGGTGCCGAGTTCTCGGAAATATCAATTTCTTCTCATCAATGAACGATTTACGAAATCCAACCAAAAAAAATACTGCGTAATATCAGTTTGTACTACTATACACGTTTTGTTTTGTCACAATAGACTTTGTTCGTCTGACCATCGGAAAGGTCTTAAAGACCATTTCCGAGGACATACTTCTGTTTTTGTATAGTAGTATGAATTGCTTTATGCGTGGTAATACCTTTCTCTATAAATTTTGCCATCTTTCCACTCAGTTGCTACAACCTGTTGTGAAACCATAGTGCTTCCGTCATTTAATTTGAGTGTCATTACGGCATCATAAAAGGAGAAATTTCCTTGCACGGCATAATTTCCAACTTCGTAACCAATAAATTCTTTCAAGTCATTTTTAATGAAATCGTCTTCAAATTTTATGCAGAATTCTTTCCCTACTTTGGCTTCTCCATTGCCTTCTCTCAACTCTACATCATCGTGCAAGTAGGTTTCCATTGCTTCAATGAATTCAGCTTTTGCCAATAATTCATGAATGTGTTTTAGGCTTTTTTCGATTTGATTTCCCATCTTATATCTGATTTATTAGTGGTATAAATAAATTACAATACAAAGATGAGCCTTAGGTCAAGAGGATGGTTAGGCAGTTATTCCCAATATGTTGGCAATAGTTCCTTTTTACTCAGAAAGTCTATAATCATTGGGGGAAACACCTTCTTGGCGTTTAAAAAAGCGACTAAAAGATTGGATGTCATTAAATCCGAGCTCATAGGAAATGTCGGAAACGGATTTATCTGAATACTTTAATAAGCGATGCGCCTCTAACAATAATCTGCCTTGAATAAATTGGATAGGAGATTTATTGCCCAATTTCCTAAACAAGTTAGAAAGTGTTTTGGGTGCTTTATTTAGTAAGCCAGCATATTCTACAACACTATGGATTTCTTTAAAATGCTTCTCTACCAAGAAATTAAACTCTCGCACAATGTCTATGTTTTTGGTAGCTAAAAGTTCAAAATTGAACTGATTTTTATAGATTCTAGTAAAAAGAATAAGGGTTCTTTTTAGCATCATTTGCAACATTTCCAATTGCAAACTGTCCGATGATTCTAACTCCAGACAAAGCATTTTCCATACGGTTTCTAGGGTTTCAATACTATTCTCAGGGATTTGAATAATAGGCAAATCAGAAGCACCATAATAAAGTATCCCTTTGCAACCCACTTCACTATCATGGTCTAGAATGCAATAAAAAGGCTTATTGAATTTCAGTAATTTCAACCCTTTAATTTCATCTATTTCTAGTTTATGGAATTCGGTAATGCAGATAATCTCATTCGTGTTGAATGTATGCTGAATAGAGTCGATTTTTAGTTGATTATTATCGGCCGTAAACCAAAGCAATGAGAGTTCGTTTTCTTGTGAATTGGTTAGGATCTCACAATTTTGCTGGTTAATGTCTATTACCTCAAAGTATTCTCCATTTCTTCCGCTATAGTTCATTCTTTCATTATAATTTATGTTTGACAACAATTTAAGCATGTTGTGCTATTTATTATCGGGAACACTTCTCTGAATATACGCTGATTCTGGGTAAATCCCAACCATCAAATTAAAATTGATGCTACAATAAAAACCAAGAAGGAGTTTTTATTTTTTTTACGGTGGATTTCCCCTTGTTTTCTTTTTTTTAGTCTTGAAATTGATTAGATACCTATTTCTTTTCGGTTGTTTCTCATTGGGTTTTCGTCCTGTTTTATTTTTTGACACTTTGGGCAGAAAAGGTGTTTTGTCAAAGGTTAAAAAAATAATTCCTATATTTTTTTGAACCTGTGTCGGAGATAAAGCGCCTGCTTTCTCTACACGCTGTTTTTCTAGTGGCAAGTACTGTTGCCACTTTGGCGTTTTT